>NZ_JAGPYL010000109.1:0-21256 GCF_018070095.1 Micromonospora sp. U56 | reverse complement strand
ACTGCCGGCCGTCATACTCGTCCACAGGGGCCTCCTTCGTCGTGGTACGTCGTGACAACCCCAGGGAAACCCCTGACCAGGGTGACTGTCACGAGGAGCGGAGGCCCCGCTCCTTCATCGCATCAAACGAACAGCTCTGGCGCAGATACGGTGGTCGGGGTGACGATCTAGGCGAGCAGGATCCGCTGCCGGAGTAGGGCGAATCCGGCTCGGCCGTACATCTGCCGCTTGAGGAACTTGACCTTGGTGTTGGCGCCTTCGATCGGGCCGTTGCTGTAGGACAGGGTCAGGCCGGCGACGACGGCGGGCAGGTCCATGCGCATGCCATGGACGAAGCCGTGCAGGGCGGGCAGGTCGTCGGCGTCGACGGCGGTCATCCAGGCGTCCAGGTCCTCGCCGCGACGGCGGACGAGCAGGCCGGCGAACTCGCCGACCCGCCGGGCCAGCACGGTCAGGCGTGGGCAGGGCGCGAGAAGGTCTTGCAGGTGGTCGCGGTGGTGGGCGGGGAGATGCTCTGGCTTGGTCATGAGCCAGGAGACCAGGCGGCGCGGTGACGGCGGGGTGCGCTCGGCGTCGGCACGGCCCTGGTTGAGGTAGCGCACCAGCAGGTTCGCGCTGCCGGTGTAGCCGAGTGCGCGGATTTCGGCCAAGAGCCGGGTCACCGGAACCTGGGGGTCTTCGGCGCGTCGGCGCCGCAGATGGTCCCGGAACGGGTCGACCAGCGTCTCGCGGTAGCGCGGTGGACGCTGGAGTTGCTCTGCGGTGGCCGCGCGGGCGTACCGCTTCACGGTGTTCAGTGCCCAGCCGAGCCGGCGGGCGCATTCCAGCAGCCCGACTCCCTGGCCGAGCAGGGCATGCACGGCCGCATGCCGCTCGCGAGTGCGCTGGTCCAGAGGCTGGTTCGGGCGGACTGGACTGTCGTGCCAGCAGCGACTGTGCCCGGCTACGGTCTTCTCGACCGCCTTGGCCAGGTTGTGCCACAGGTGCCACCGGTCGCTGACCTGCGCCGCCTGCGGCGCGCCGTCGCGGATCGCCTCGGCATATGCGGCCGACCCGTCACGGCAGACCACCTCGACTTCCGGGTGTTCGCGCAGCCACCCGGCCAGGGTGGATGCCTTCCGATCAGGCAGCACGTCGACCCGGCGATGGGTGACCGCGTCGATCAGCAAGGTGGCATACCGGCGGCCCCGGCGAAGCGCAAAGTCGTCGACGCTGAGCACCGTCGGCACCGGCCCGGCCGGAACCGGCGCCGTCATCAGCACCCGAAGGACGGTGCTGCGGGAGACCCGCACACCCAATCGGGACAGCACCGCCGCGCCGGCCCGGCCGGCAACGGCCACCGCCAGATCGGCGACCAAAGCGGTCAACTGCCGGGTCCGCCGCGCCCATCGCTGAGTCAGCGTGGGCACCTGTTCCCGAAACGTCCGCCGCGGGCACGACCCCTCCCGGCAGACCAGGCGCCGGACCCGCAACTGCACCACCACGCAGCGCCCACCAACGGGAAGGTCAGCCAGCCGACGCTGGTGATACGCATGCACCCGGTCGCTGAGCTGCCCGCATCCCGAGCACGGCACCGGGGCCACCGGCGTGCGGGCGACGACCCGTACCACCACCCCTTGATCGATCACCCGCTCGATAACCAGCCCCGACAACTGAGGGAAGACCGCCTTGATCACATCGCACCGGTGTCAGGATTCCCCACAGCACCGACCACTCTGGACTCAGGTCACCACCGTTTCTGCGCCAGAGCCGTTCGTCTTACAGTCCCGTTGCGGCTACCGTCCCGGATGTGGGCGACGTGGAGTTGATCGGGCATGAACTGATCGAGCCGTGTCCGGAGTGCGGCGCTTTGACCGCTGGTGTTGTCACAGAGACGATCGACGGGGACAGGCTCGCCTGGGCAGTCTCGATTCGGTGTAGCGGGTGCGGCAGGGCCGCGGAGGTGGATGGTTGGGGTGAGATGCCCGGCATCGTGCGGGAGGCGCTCATCGCCCGTGTCGGCCTGGTCCGGCTGCAAGCCGATCCGGCTGCCAGCGGCCGGCTGAGAGTGCATCTCCTCGCGGCGTTCAGGAAGGGCGGGGCCACGATCAGTGAAGCGGCCGGCGCATACACCGCGCTGACCGGCCTCGGTATCACCGGCACACCGTCTGAGATGAGACTGCTTGCCGACCGGCTTACTGCAGCCGGCGCGACCGTATTGCTGACACCACAGGTCAACGTAGGTGAGCCGTCGGCATGCGACTGCTCAATGCGCGGATCGCGGCTATGAGCGGATGCCTACCTGTGCGTGTACGTCGCTCCTGTACCCACACGGACGAGGGTGGCAGATCAAGCGGAATCGGTCTTTGCCATCACTGACGGCAGCGACCGATTCAGGCAGCGTCAAACCATGGTTTGCCGGCCGCCCAGTGCCGAACCCACCCGACGAACCCCGACGCCCCGGTGGTGTAGCCGAACTCCGCTCCGAAGGGCATCGCGCCCTCGCCGCTGATATTCCAGATGTGCCCGCGATGCGGGCCGGTCACGATGAGATGCCAGTACATCCCACAGCCATCCGTGCCGAGCACGATAGATCCATGGTCGAGGACGGGATCGAGCAGCGGCTTGATCTCCTCCGACGGCCGGGAGTCCTCCTCCCACAGCCACGCCTCGTTCAGCGGGAACGAGGCCGCCAACTCGCGCACCGGGCGGTCGTTGCCCCAGTCATCGGGCATCTCGGCTACGCCGAGGAGACCGAAGTCCGGTGGTCCGGAGAACGATCCGTCGGTCATCTCCGCGACGAAGGTTCGGTACGGCTCCGGCAGCACGATCCCATGCTCTGCTTCAAAGGCGTGCACGCCTGACCAGCCCAGAGCTGATTCACCGGCGTCGTCCACCATGAAGGCAGCTCGAAGCTCGGCGAGGTCGTCCGGGTGGGTACTCGTCCATGACGCGTAGTCGTACCACGTTGGATCGGGCGGCGAGGGGTTGGTCCAGCCCAACCTCACCCTCTGGTCCAGGTTCGGCTCCACGCTTCCATCGCGAGCGCGGCGGCACGGCGCCGTGCTTGGCGCGGATCGCGGCACATCCGTGCACCTGACCTTGATTGACGTGCGCCGACCAGCAGGGTTGCCCGCCCGATACCCTGCGTTTGTGATCCGACCTCGACCTCATGACACCAGCCGCTCGCGTCGGACTCGGGTGCGCCGTGGATGAGGTGAAGGAGGTGTGGAGGCGCGCCGGCCTGGATGAACTACACATCATCTGGAACCATGCCGCTGACTACGGCGCAGATGGCGAGGCTCCCGAGGGCACTCCACGAGGCATCGTGCAGCTCTCGTACCTGCTGCGTGTCTACAACACAGCGATGGGTAGTGGCTTGGGCTTCGCTGTCGAGGTGAACGAGCCCTTCCGTCTGAAACGAGCCATGGACGCGATGCGGTACGTCGGATTGGCGGAACTCGCCGAGCTACAGAGGTTGAAAGGCTGACGTCTGTATCGCCAGGGCAGTTCGGGTTCGCGCCGGCCTGCTTTGTGCCGGCGGTCGGTCCTCGATCGGCTGTTCGAGCTGCCGGACCATTTCCATGACGTTGCTGCGGGCCGGCTGGCCGCCCCGGTCCGGCTGTCGCGCCGGTACCGGCCGACCGGTCCGATCAGGAGGCGGACGGCTCCCAAAGCAGGATCTGGCGGTGATGGCTGAAGCCGTTGCGCAGGTAGAAGTCGACCGCGCGGCGACCGGAGTGGACGGTCACGTGCAGCAGCCCCCGCGTACGGGCCTCGGTCAGGATCGCGGCCATCAGCGCAGCGCCGATGCCGCGGTTGCGGTACTCCTCGCGGACCATGACCGACTGGATGTCGCCGTACCACCGGTCCAGCGACTCGTTACTGGGCACCCGTTCCGCGACGAGCAGCCAGGCGGTGCCGACCACGTACCCGTCGATCTCGGCGACGAACGGCAGGTGCGTCTCCGCATGGGCGGCCACCCAGCCGGCGTACGCCCCGAGCTTGTCCCCGTCGATGCCCCGCAATTCCGCCAGCACCGCCACATCCGCCACGCTGGCCCTCCGCACGATCACCCGGCGGAGCCTAGGCGAGCCCGTCGCTGGCGGTGCCCCCAACCGGCCCGGCTCCCAGGGTTGAAACGGTGAAGTCTGTCTCACCAGGGCAGTTCGGGTTCGAGGGTCATGCCGGTCTGGGCGAGGAACGAGGCGAGGAGGCCGGGCTGCTGTTGGCAGGCCCGTAGTCGTTGTTTGACCAGGCGGGCCAGGTGGTCGATGCCGTGGGCGGCGATGTTGGTCAGGCCGCGTTTCATCCAGCGCCAGACTCCCTCGGCCGGGTTGAGGTCCGGGGCATAGGTGGGCAACCGGATCACGGTCAGCCACGACCGGCCCGCGATCAGGGCGTACATGCGGCGGCTGACGTGGGTGTTGACGTTGTCCCAGATCAGCACGATCGGCGCCTGCAGGCGTTGGTGGGTCTGGTCGAGGAAGGCGATGTAGCCGTCCTTGCTGAAGCTGCCGCGTTCACCTGCACGGCCGCCGTGCAGCCTCGTGCGCCACATCAGCCGGCCGCCCTGTCCGGGCTTGAGACAGACCAGGCCGGCGACCGGGACCCGGCCGGAGCCCTTGCCCGAGACCTCGACCACGGGAGTGTTCCCGCGCCGGGCCCACGTCTTGCTCACCGGCGGCCGCAGGACCTGGCCCGCCTCGTCCTGGAAGCAGATCCAGGCGCCCCGCGCCGCCGCTAACCTCTTACCGACGGCCACCGCCGGCGATGCCAACTGGCGATCGCTTCCGGATCGCGTTCGATCGCCCGACAGTGGGAACCTGCAGGCTGTAGCCCATCCGGTGCAGCAGATGCGACACCCCGCGCAGGCTGTAGGTGACCTCGAAGCGGCGTTCGATCACGTCGGCGACCCTGGCCAGGGTCCAGCGGGCATCGTCCCAGCCCTGCGTGACCGGCCCGTCATCGAGCACCTCAGCGAGTTCCTTCTGCTGGTCAACAGAGAGCTTGCAGTCCGAACCACCCGGCCCGGCCGAGGCCAGGGCATCCGTCCCGCCAGCAGTCCACTTACGCCGCCAATCGCGTACTGACTTCTCGGAAACCCGCAGCTCAGAAGCGATCTGCGTGGTCGGTCGATTACCCTTGCCTCGGCGCGGTCTGCGGGCAGACTGCTCACACTCGATCACCAGCAGGCCAGCGGCCGACAGCGCCCGCGCCAGCCCTACCCTGCTTCTCGGGTTGTTTCGGACCGTGCAAGGACTCGCTGTCAGTGCACTCGCGCTGATGTCGCCCCGCGGGTGAGTCTCTGAACCGCCAGGTCGTTGCCGCACTCCCCAGGCCCGCTGTGGAGAGTGCACATGGCGACTCCAACGACGTGAGCGGTGAGCGACGCCTGGGCGGCAGCATGCAGTCAGCCGGTGGCGTCCGCCATGATCCCGTTGACGTACAGCGACTCGGAGCACGTGCTGGGCGTTCTGGCGTTGACCGGGGTGCCCGGCCTGCGGCAGGCCACCGTCAGCGTCACCTGGGCCCGGGCCGGCACCCGGATCGGCGTCACGGAGTGGTAGTCCTGCTCGCGGAAGTTCTCCAGCCCGTACGTCACAATCTTCACGCCGTTGGCGCTCACGCTCAGCGTGCCCTCGTCGCCCTGCGGGTTGTCCACGAGAAAATCGGTGAGCAGGAAGATCTTCCTGGCAGGAACCGTGTAACTCCGCTCCGCCGAGCCGCCCGGATTCGTGCGGAACGAGATCGCCGTGGAGAACTGCGTCTCGCCATCGCCGTTGCGGCCACCACCGTTGCGGCCACCACCGTCCTCCGTGCCGCCCCCCGCCGGCGGTTTCGGCGCCTCGGGTGTCTGCCGCCGTTGCTTGTCGACCGCCTGGTCCGCAGCGCGGTCCGCGGCCTGCACCGCGGCCTGTTCGACCGTCCCGTCGACGGCTTCCCGCGCCGCCGAACGCACCACCGGTCGCAACAGACCGAACCAGAGCGCGAGCAGCACCAACAGCAGAGCGAGGAGCAGCGCCAGCAGCTTGAGCAGCCACGCGGAGAGAATCGGCCGTTGCACGAACGTGCCGACGACCGTGCTGGCCACCCCGTCCTCCCGCAGCACCTGCGTGCGGAACGGGAGATGCCTCGGCTCGCCCCGCCACAGCAGGCTCTTCGCCCGCACCACGAGGACGGGCTCGAGCCGCTCGCCGGCCGCCAGGGTCGCCCGCGCGGGCCGGACGGCGAGCGTGAGCTGTTCGGCCGTGTCGGTGGCGTCGAAGGCAAGCTGCTCCGTGAGGTTGCCGCGGTTCTCCGTCTCCAGCCGATAGCGGGCGCGCCAGCGCCCGTCGCGCACCTGCGGCCGCAACTCCGCGGCGACGTCGGCGAACGGCAGGACGACGAGCGTCCCCTCCTCGACCACGGCGGCCTCGGGATGTTCCGACGGCAGCACGCGCACCCCGAACGGCATGCCGCCGGCGGGCACCTGCGACGAGCGCGGCGGCCGGAACGTGACCGTCACCGTCTCCGCCGTGCCCGGGTAGAGCGACAGGACCGGCGGCTCGATCGTCACCCACTCCGCGGGTACGCCGACCATCTCGAACCGGTAGGCCTCGACGATGTCGACCGTGTTGCGGACGCTGATCGTGACCTGTGCCTCGCCGCCCGGCGTGACGGTGACCTCGGTGAGAGCCAGGTTGGCGGATGCGCTCATGTCGGCCGACTGTAGGCCCACGCGGGAACGGGGAAACCCGCCTTACGGGAACATTCACGGGCAGGCCGGGTGCCCGTCCGGGCCGGCGTTAGGTGGACGCAAAGCCGCTCCCCCCACCCTTGCGCCGCGGGCTGCCGAGTGGGCGCCCAGCGATGGGGAGGTTTCCATGAACCGCGTGCCGGTCTGGGTCCACGCCGACGATCCGATCTCGCGGCAGGGGGTGGAGAGCCAGCTACGGTCGCGTCCGGAGCTACGGATGCTGGCGCCCGGTGAGGAGCAGGACGCGGCGGTCGCGCTCGTGGTCGTGGACAGTCTCGACGAGGCGGCGGCCCGTGAGCTGCGCCGGCTGGGCCGGACCAGCACCGCGAAGCTCGTGCTGGTGCCGGCGCGGATCGACGATGCCGGGCTGGCCACGGCGGTCGAGTGCGGGGTGGTGGGCGTCGTACGCCGCGGGGAGGCCAGCGCGGAGAACCTGGTCCACGCGGTCAGCTCGGCGGTGCGCGGCGAAGGGGCGATCCCCGCGGACCTGCTGGGCCGACTGCTGGCACAGATGGGACGGCTGCAACGCCAGGTGCTCGACCCGCGTGGCCTAACGCTGCTCGGGCTGACCACGCGCGAGATCGACGTGCTCCGCCTGCTCGCCGACGGGTTCGACACCCGCGAGGTCGCGGAGAAGCTGTCGTACTCGGAGCGGACGGTGAAGAACGTGCTGCACGACATCACGAGCCGGTTGTGCCTGCGCAATCGCACGCACGCGGTCGCGTACGCGCTGCGGCAGGGGCTCATCTGAACCGTCGGCAGGACCCGGGCGTCCGGACGGTGCCCGATCGGGTCGCGGCTCCTGCCCGGGGCCGTGCCCGTCGGGCCCTGCCGCCCGACGCCACCGGGTCGAGTATGGACGGATGTGGTGCGGCCTCCGCCAAGCGTCGTGCGGACGGGTCGGGAGCCGCGCCTGCCCCTGCCGTCCACCGCACCGCCTGTCGAGGTCCCGTTGCGAGGTCAGCGCCGAACGCCCACCATCGTGGCCGCAACGACAGCGGCCGCCGTCATGCTGCCCGGACTGGCCGCGTCGGCACCGCCGGCCGCGCCGCCCCGGCCCGCACCGGCCACGCCACCGGTGGCCGAGGAGCGCATCGCGTACGCCGGCACGAAGCACCGCAGCATCGGCGTGGTGCGCGGAGAGGGCGCGGCCGCTGTTTCGCTGCCGTTCTTCCCGATCGGCCCGGACCACTTCGACGACGAGGTGTCGGCGCGGGGCGACACGATCACCTGGGTGAGCCTGCGCGACGCCACCACCACCGAGGTCTACCTGCGCCGCGGCGACGGCCCCGTGCTGCGGCTGACCGTGAACACGTCCAGCGAGGCCCATCCGACGATCTCGCCGGACGGCAACCGGGTCGCGTTCGACTCGGGCGCCGGCCGGGGCGGCTCCGGACACGACATCTTCGTGATCGGCGTCGACGGGACCGGACTGCGCCGGGTCACCGACGGAGTCGGCGACAACAGGTGGCCGAGCTGGTCCCCGGACGGCACGTCGTTGGCGTTCGAGGGGCGGCGCGGCGGCGAGGTGCCGCAGGTCTACCGGATGCCGGTCGCCGGTGGCGCAGTGACGCAGGTGACCAGCGAGCCCACCGGCGCGGGCCAACCGGCCTGGGACCCGAACCCTGCGCACGACCGCATCGCCTACACCTGCGATCCGGACAGCTCCACCAACCAGAAGATCCATCTGGTGTCCCCGTCGGGCGCCGGCGACCGTCTGCTGCTGCCGGTCGAGTGGCAGAGCCGCGAGGCGGCCTGGTCACCGGACGGTTCCACGCTCGCGTTCGTCAGCCGCACCCCACCGGACGGCGGTCCGCTCGGCCAGGTCGACCTGGTCTACATTGGGGTGCCTCGCGACGACGGCTGCTCCTGCACCGCGCAGCTTCGCCTGGCCGAGGACCGGCAGCTGAGCTTCCCGGCCTTCTACACCGCGCCCGGCGAGTCGTCCCCGTCGCTGATCGTGATCCGCAACAGCGCCCCCGACCGACTCACCGCCACCCTGCAGGACATCCGCCCCGACGGAGTCGATCCACGCGACCTGCGCCTGTCGATCCTGCGCGAGGATCCCAAAGCGGAGCGGGACTCCCGGTTCATGTGGCAGCCGACCGAGGGCGACCCGTGGACGGAGCGCCAGACGTACTCCCCGGACGGGCGCCGCATCGCGGTGAGCCGGTTCGAGACGGTGGATGGGCGCCGCGTCCAGCGCATCTGGACCGTCGACGCCGACGGGACCTCGCCACGTCTGCTGCCGGTGGCCGGTCGCGGTCCGGACGACCTGGAGCGCGACCCGGAGTGGTCCCCCGACGGCAGCCGGATCGCGCTGGTGCGCAGCAGACCGGGCCGCCCGGCGCGGGTGATCGTGGTCGACGCCTCCACCGGGCAGCAACTGCTGGCCGTGCCGACGCCCCCGCCGTACGCGGGGCTCGACGACACCCAACCCGCCTGGTCGCCGGACGGCACCGTGCTGGCGTTCACCCGGGGCCGCTACAACGAGGAGGCCAGCCGCGCCCACGTCTGGACGGCGAACGCCACCGACGGCCTCGACCAGCGGGACCTGACGCGCGCCGTCTGCGGGCGGGACTGCGACGTCGTCGACGACAGCGCGGCCTTCGCCCCGGACGGCCGCCAGATCGCGTTCAACCGCCGGGAGGACGGGCTGGTCCTCACCGACGTCGACGGCACCCGCTGCCGGCTGCTCTTCCCGCCGTCCGGGGCCTCCTGCGCCGCCCCGGTTCCACCGCAGCCGGACGGCCCGTTCCAACCGCGCGACGTGAGCTGGTCGCCGGACGGACAGCGGCTGGTCTTCTCGGCGCGGCGCGCGCGTGACCAGAACTCGCGGGAGGCGCTGCACGTCTACGACGTGACGACGGGGCGCCTGACGTCGATCACCGGCGCGCTGCCCGGTCGGCAGAAGGAGCCGACCTGGCAGCGGTCGGTCGATGTCGCGACCGCCGTCGTCACCACACCCCCGACAACCACCGTCGGTGGCCGCACCGCCTTCACCCTGTCGGTCACCGACCGCGGGCCGAGCCCCGCGCCCGCCGTGCGGCTCGACCTCACCGTGCCGTCCGGCGTGCAGCTCACCGCGCTGGTGCCGGAGCGGGGGACGTGCCGGCTCACCCCAGCGGGCTGCGACCTTGAGGCCATCGGCGTCGGCCGCACGCTGACCGTACGGGTCGAGCTGACCGGGATCGCCGCCGGTTCCTTCCCGCTCTCGTGGTCGGTGAACCCGGGAGTGACCGACGCCGTGCCGGCGGACAACCGGGCTCGCACGGACGTGCGGATCGTGCAGCCGCCACCGACCGCGCCGGCGGACCCGGCGCTGACCGTCTCGGTCACCCCCGCACCCGCGTACGTGGGGGGCTCGGCCGGCGTCACCTACACCGTGCGCAACGCGGGCGGGCAGCGGGCGACGGGCCTGCGGCTGAACCCGACGCTGCCGCCCCGCGTCCGCGTCGCGGCCTCGCCGCCGGGGTGTGCCCCGCAGGCGGGATGTCGGCTGCCCGATCTGGCCCCGGGCGGGGCGACCAGAGTGACGTTCGTGCTGACGCCCGACGCGGCCCTGGCCGCGACCGTCGCCGGCGTCGTCACGACCACCGGCGGCAACGCCGCACCGGCCAATGACACCGCCAGCGCGCCGCTGCGGGTGCTGCAGCCGCGCATCGTCGCCGTGCCGGCGATCGGGCCACCCGGTTTCGTCACCTCGGTACGCGGCACCGACTTTCCCCCCGGAGCCCGGGTGCGACTGGCCTGGAACGTGGGCATCACCGCCGCGACCGCACCGGCCGTGGCGGCGCCGGACGGCACCTTCGCCGCCCAACTGCTGGTGCTGCCGAAGGATCGGCTCGGCCCCCGCGAGATCACCGCGTCCGGCACCGGCTTCGCCCCGGTGACCACCCCGTTCCGGGTGGTGCTGCCGCCGCTGCAGCCGCCCGGCCACGTCAACCGGCGGTGGTGACCGGGTGATCCACGAGGTCGACGAGGCCCTGCGCGGACTGGTCACCGACGACGCGCTGGCCGGCACGGGGGTCGAGGTCACGTTCGACGCGCCCACGAGGGAGTGGGCCGCGCGGCGCAACGCACCGACGGTCAACCTGTACCTCTACGACATCCGGGAGGACCTTGCGCGCCGCAGACAGGGCGCCATCGCCGAGTACGACGATCGGGGCGCCACGGTCGCGCTGCACGACCCCGCGCGGTACTTCGCCCTGTCGTACCTGGTGACGGCGTGGACCAACCGCGCCCAGGACGAACACCGCCTGCTGGCGACCCTGCTCGGCACGCTGATCCGGCACGACGCGCTGCCGCCCGCACGGCTGACGGGGTCCCTGGCGACGCTCGGCCTGACCGTGCCGATGACCGTCGCCCGGCCACCCGGGGAGGATCGCGCCTTCGCCGACGTGTGGTCGGCGCTCGGTGGAGAGTTGAAGCCGTCGCTGGACCTGGTCGTGGTCGCGCCCCTGTCGGCCCGGCGGACACTCGCCGCCCAGCCGGTCGTCGACGGGCTGCGGCTACGCACCGCGGACCCCGCCGACGGGCCGGTCGAGACCGCCGCCCTGCGCTACAGCGACCCGGTCGCGTCGCCCGCCGGTCCCGCCGACGCCGAGCAGGGATCTGCCCTGTCGATGGTCGGCGCACGCCGCACCCGAGGCGCCGCGCGACACCGCGACGGGTCCGGATCCCCGATCCGCGGCTCACAGCGGTGACCGCCCCCGCGACGCCCGCGACCCACCTGCTCGCCCGACTCCGCCTGATCGAGCGGCAGGTCCGGCGCGCCGTGGACGAGCGCCGCCGCGCCGATCCGGCGCCGGACGACGCGTTCCGGGGCCTGTACGTGTCGGACGAGATGGCGGACCGGCTGCTGGACACCGCCACGCCGCCGCCCCGGGACGACGACGACGGCGAGGGACTGGCCGTCGAGGCGGACACCGACGCGCACCAGGGCGAACCGCGACTGCGCCGGTTGGCCCGCGACTTCGGGCTCGCGCCACTGGACGTCGAACTGCTGCTGCTGGCTCTCCTGCCCGACGTCGACGCCCGGTTCGAGCGGCTGTACGGCTACCTCAACGACGACGTGACCCGACGGCGGGCGTCGATCGGGCTGGCACTCGAGCTGTGCGGCGCCGTCCCCTCCTCGGCCACCGCGCGTGGCCGCTTCGCCGCGTCCGCGCCGCTGGTCGCGGGCGGTCTCCTGCTGGTCGAGGAGGCAGCCGAGCGGCCCTTCCTCTCCCGCGCGCTGCGGGTGCCCGACCGGGTCACCGCCCATCTGCTCGGCGACGACACCGGCGACGCCCGGGTGGCCGGCCTCGCCCGGTACGAGGAGCCCGACCCGGGTTGGCGGCCCGCGTCGGCGGAGCGGCTCGCCGCCGCCATGCGCGACCGACAGCGGATGGCGTACGTGCGGGTGCGGCCCGGCGCGGCGGCGCAGGCGCTCGCCGCGGCGGCGCTGGCCGCGACCGGCGCTCCGGTGCTGCGCCTCGACCTCGACGCGCTGGCCGCCGACCCCGCGCCGGAGGAGGCGCTGGCCGCCGCCGCACGCGAGGCGCGGCTGCGCGGCGGAGGGCTGGTCGCCGGCCCGGTGGACGCGCTGGACCCCACTGGGAGGCCAGGCGGCTCCCGGCTGCTGCGCGGACTCGCCGCGCTGGCCGTACCCGTCCTGCTCACCGGCCGCACCGGGTGGGATCCCTTCTGGGCCGAACGCTCCCCGCTGCTGGTGGCGGCCGAGCCGTTGTCCGTACGGGACCGCCGCGCACTGTGGTGGGCCGGGTTCGGTGCGCGGGCGGGCACCCCCGCCGGCGCGGACCTGGACCCCGAGCGCGAGCTCGCCCCGTACCTGCTCACGCCGGACCAGGTCCGGCGCGCCGCCGAGACGGCCGGCCACCGGGCGCTGCTGGAGGGCGCGGCGCAGGTCGGGCCCGAACACCTGCGCGCCGGGGTGCGGTCGCAGAACGGGGCGGGGCTGGAAAAGCTGGCCCGGCGGGTCGAACCCGCCGTCGGCTGGGTCGACCTCGTCCTGCCCGACCCGGTTTTGGAGCAGTTACGCGAGCTGGCCATGCGGGTACGCCACCGCGACCGGGTGCTCGGCGGGTGGCGGATGCGCCCCGGCGGCGGGCGCGGTCGCGGCGTGACGGCGCTGTTCGCCGGCGACTCCGGCACGGGCAAGACGATGTCGGCCGAGGTGGTCGCCGCCGACCTGGGCGTCGAGTTGTACGTGGTGGACCTGTCCACCGTGGTCGACAAGTACGTGGGCGAGACCGAGAAGAACCTGGAGCGCATCTTCACCGAAGCCGCCGGTGTCAACGGGGTCCTGCTGTTCGACGAGGCCGACGCCATCTTCGGCAAACGCTCGGAGGTCAGGGACGCCCACGACCGGTACGCCAACCTGGAGAGCGCCTACCTGCTGCAACGTATGGAGTCCTTCGACGGGGTCGCGATCCTCACCAGCAACCTGCGGGCCAACCTCGACGAGGCGTTCACCCGGCGGCTGGACGTGATCGTCGACTTCCCGCTGCCAAACGAGGCGCAGCGGCGCGCCCTGTGGGACCGCTGCCTCGGCCCGGCGCTGCCCCGCGCCGAGGATCTCGACCTGGATTTCTGCGCCCGGGCGTTCGAGCTGGCGGGGGGCAGCATCCGGGCGTGCGCGGTCACCGCCGCGTACCTCGCCGCGGGGGCGGACCGGGCGGTGACGACCGACGACCTGATGGCCGCCGTGCGGCGCGAGTACGGCAAGCTCGGGCGGCTGCTGCTGGAGAGCGAGTTCGGGGCGTACCTGACTGCCCGCTGACGTGCGATGCCGCCGTCCCTTCGCTGCCCGGCTGGTCAACGCCCCTTGACCGTCGGGGCAGCGGTCTCTGCCCTCCGGTGGCCCTTCCGGCCCTTCCCGCAGGACAGCACCTGCCGTACCCCTGGAAACGAGGAATCGACCGAGGAGAAGCGTGATGCGCGCACAGGAGCGCCCGGAAACGATCGACCGGCCCGACCGCGTTCGGCAAGCCGCGCGGGCGACCGCACCAACGCCGTCATTCGCCCACGCCGGCAGCGCCTCAGCGCTCTCGGCCGAACAGGTCCTGACATTGCAACGCACGATCGGAAACGCCGCGACAGCGCGCGTGATCGAGCAGCAGCACGTCGACGGCGTAGGCGTGCAACGCTCCGTCCACGACGTGCTGGGCTCCCCCGGCCGGCCACTGGACGCGCCGCTCCGCGCCGAGATGGAAGCCCGCCTCGGCGCCGACTTCACCGACGTACGCCTCCACACGGACACGACCGCGCAGCGCTCCGCCACCGAGCTCGACGCCCACGCCTACACCTCGGGCAACCACGTCGTGATCGGCCCTGGCGCCACCGACAAGCACACCCTCGCGCACGAACTCACTCACGTCATCCAGCAGCGCCAAGGCCCGGTCACCGGCACCGACATCGGCGCCGGGGTCTCCGTCTCCGACCCCGCCGACCGCTTCGAACGCGCCGCTGCGGCCAACGCCGACCGGGTCATGAGCGGTCCGGTCCCGGCCCAACGACACGCCGCCGCCACCACGCCGGCCGGCGTCGCGACCGAGGCTCCCGTCGTTCAGCGGAAGGGCGGCGAGGAGATCGAGACGCGGGTGACGGCGGCGTCCAAGCCACGAGGGATGTTCGGCCGCCTCGGGTCCCTGCTCACCGCTCCGGCGCCGACCGGCCCGGCCCTGGACAGGGTCAAGCAGGAGATCAAGGCGTACGACACCTCGACGGTCCGCGAGCCGTTGCAGTGCATTGGTCTGCTCATGCCGATCCTGCAGGCGACGGCCGACTGCGCGGAAGAGGTCCGCGACGATCCTGCCGGCCAGAGGTACCTCCAGCACGTCCGCGACGCCGTCGAGCAGGAGAAGATGATCCTCGCCGCCCAGATCGAACGGGCCGAGGAGCATCCGGAGGCGGACCGGCGGCCGTACGAGCAGATGACCGATCAGGGCGCGCTGTGGAAGGAAGACGCCCTCGCCGACAGCGCCACGAACTACGGCATGTCCGGCTCGGCGTACTTCATGGAGCTGTCCGAGCTGAACCGCAGCGACATGGCTGCCGAGATCCAGGCCGGCAAGGGCGGGGACTGGGTGACGAAGGTCACCAACGACCTGGAGCGGCAGCTGCGCTCCTCCGTGCTGAGCCACTACACCACGCAACCCCGGGCCGACGCGATGGTCGTCGGCGACAAAAAGCTCAAATCCAAGACCGTCCTGGAGCAGGAAACGCCGGACGCGCCGAACAACACCCAGGGGTACGACAGCGTCGCCCTGGCCAACGACGCGTTCACGTTCTGGTTCATCGAACCCGGCGGCCGTACTGACGTCGGCCGGGACACCCGGTTCGGCAAGGACCAGGCCGACCCGGACGCCAAGCCGGCTCGCATCGAGCTGGACATCCTCGACTCGGGCCTGCTGACGAGCGGATGGATCATGTTGAGCGACTTCGCCCAGCGGGAGTATCCGGTCCTGGAGGCGGACCGGGCGGACCGGACCCACACACGGTCGTACCTGCCGACTCGCAAGCCGACGGACCAGCGAGACACCGTCCGGATGCGTGAGTTCCAGCGCGGTGACATCTCCGAGGAAGACCTGATGGCGTCGATCACCGCCTTCGCCGTCATCGAAGATGGCACCGAGCGTCAGGTGCGCGGTGTCGCCCGGCAGCAGGCGGTGACCGACTCCGGCAACCGCATGGTGTACGGCCCGGAGCCGAACCCCATCAAGTATCCCGAACTGCTGCACCACAACGTCCTGATGGGCAAGGACATCATTCCCGGCCTGACGCAGCGCGCGGTGGTGGAGATCATGCGGCTGGAGAAGGTGAACCCGCAGCTTGCCAAACGACTGAAGACGATGCCCGCGATGGAGCTGATGGCGTTCCTGCTCAAGGACCTGGTCCGGCCACAGGCGATGATCCCCAACGCCGTCGACCTGACCAAGGCCCGCGTCAACACGGGCTGACCGCGATCACCCGAGGGCGCGGCGGGCTGACGGCTGCTCCGGCCACGGGCTGCCCTTCCGGGAAAGGGAAAGTGCCCGTGCTCGGAGCCGCCGGGCCATACCGGCGCCCGCCGCCCGCCGGGAAGCTGTCCAAGCACCGACCTTCCGTGAAGAGGAGCGTTTATGCCGTCGTACCTGTCCCCCGGCGTGTACGTGGAGGAGGTTCCGAGCGGCTCCCGCCCCATCGAGGGCGTGGGGACCTCGGTGGGCGCCTTCGTGGGCCTCGCCGAGAAGGGCCCGTTCCACACCCCGACCCTGGTGACCACGTGGAGCCAGTACGTCCAGGTCTTCGGGGACGTCGTCGAGGGCGCGTACCTGGGCCGCGCGGTGTACGGCTACTTCGCCAACGGCGGGGGCATCTGCTACGTGGTCCGGATCGGCGCGGTGGCCCGCAACGGCGCGCGATCGAACGCCGGCACGGACGCGCCGCGGGCACTGCCGACCGGCGAGCCGGCGGCACTCGGCACGTTCAAGGTCGCCGCGCTGCCCGAGGCCGCCGGCCGCGGGGAGATCACAGTCGAGGTGACCGACGCCGAGGGCGAGGGCGTCGGCGAGGACCGCTTCCGGCTGCTGGTGCACCAGAACGGCACGGTGGCCGAGACGTTCGACGTGTCGGTCAAGAGGAACACCAAGGCGTACGTGGTGACGCAGGTGAAGGAGCGGTCGCGGCTGATCACCGTGGAGGAGGCGGCCCCGGCGAACGCGTTGGCCCGTCCCGCCAAGCAGACCGTGGCCTTGCCGTCCCCACCGGCGCCCGCCGAGGTGCTGCCGGCCGCACTGTCCACGGAGGAGTACGTCGGGGACCCCGACGCGCGTACCGGCTTCGGGGGCCTGGAGGCGATCGACGACATCACGATGGTCGCGGTGCCCGACCTGATGAGCGGGTACGAGCAGGGGCTGGTCAGCGCGGAGGACGTCAAGGCCGTGCAGCTCGCGGTCATCTCGCACTGCGAGCAGATGGGCGACCGGATGGCGCTGCTGGACCCGCTGCCCGACATGACGGCCCGGCAGGTGCTCACCTGGCGGCAGGAGGAAGCGGGCTACGACTCGAAGTACGCCGCCCTGTACTACCCCTGGATCAAGGTCTTCGACCCGGCGACCGGGCAGAACCGGTTCATGCCGCCGAGCGGACACGTCGCCGGCCTGTGGTCCCGCACCGACACCGAGCGCGGGGTGCACAAGGCGCCGGCGAACGAGGTGGTGCGCGGCGCGATCGAACTGCAGAACAACGTCACCAAGGGTGAGCAGGATCTGCTCAACCCGGCCGGCGTCAACTGCCTGCGCGCCTTCCCCGGGCGGGGCATCCGCGTGTGGGGGGCCCGCACCCTCTCCTCCGACCCGGCATGGCGGTACGTCAACGTCCGCCGCCTGTTCAACTACCTGGAGGAGTCGATCCTGCTGGGCACGCAGTGGGTGGTCTTCGAGCCCAACGACGAACGGCTCTGGGGCACCATCCGGCGCAACATCTCCGCCTTCCTCCTCGAGGAGTGGCGGCGGGGCGCCCTGTTCGGCAGCTCCCCGGCCGAGGCGTTCTACGTCAAGTGCGACCGCGAGACCAACCCGCCGGAGGTGATCGACCGGGGCCAGGTGGTGTGCGAGATCGGGATCTGCCCGGTCAAGCCCGCGGAGTTCGTCGTCTTCCGGCTGGCCCAGTTCTCCGACAGCACCAGCCTCGTCAGCGAGTAAGACCCGAAAGGCGGTAGCGACACATGCCCGAGACCGGCGACACCCTCATTGTCCACAAGTTCCAGGTCGAGCTGGGCGGCATCCAGGTGGAGTCCGTCCAGGAGGTCAGCGGCCTGACGGTTGAGCTGGACGCGATCGAGGTGAACCAGGTGACCCCCACCGGGGAGTACATCATCCGGAAGCTGCCCGGCGCCCGTAAGGGCGGCGAGGTCACCATCACGCGCGGGCTCGACAAGAGCAGCTCGTTCACCGAGTGGATCAAGCAGACCTTCGAGAAGGGCGCGGTCACCGCCGCCCGGAAGAACATCAGCGTCATCCTCGTCGACCCCGAGAACTCCAACCAGCGTCGCTTCGACATGAAGAACGCCTGGGTGAGCAAGTGGGAAGGGCCCAGCCTCAAGGCGGGCGAGCCGTCGGCGGCGACGGAGAAGGTCACCGTGGTGTTCGAGGACATCACCACCTCATGAGACGACGTACCGTGTCCACGCTGGCGCTCGCGGAACGGGCCGAGGACGACCACGGCTCCGGCGCGGAGCCGGGGACGCCACCGGCGCGGACCACGCAGCCGCCGAAGCTGCAGACGGAGTTCGAGTTCGAACTGCCGCGCGGGTACGTCGACGACTCCGGCACCGTGCACCGCCACGGGAGCATGCGGCTGGCCACGGCTCGCGACGAACTCGCACCGCTGATCGACCTGCGCGTCAAGCAGAACCCCGCGTACCTGTCGGTCGTGCTCCTCAGCCTGGTCATCACCCGCATCGGCAGCATCACCGAGGTCCATGCCGAACTGGTGGAGAAGCTGTTCGCCTCGGACCTGGCCTTCCTGCAGGACTTCTACCGGCGGATCAACGCGGAGGGCCACACCCGCGCCGCCGTGACCTGTCCCGCCTGCGACGCGAGCTTCGAGGTGGACATCGCCGGTGGTCGCCCGGGGGAATCGTGACGTACGTGGCCGACCGGCTCTACGAGGAGGTCGCGTACGTCGCCTACCACTTCCACTGGTCCCAGCAGGAGATCCTCGATCTCACGCACGAGGAGCGGCTGCGCTACGTCGAGCAGATCGCGCGCATCAACACCCGCATGAACGAAGGCGAGTAAGTGGGCCTACGCGACCTCCTACGCCGACGCCGCCGGGACACGCCGTCCGAGGCCGAGCGCCCGGCAACGGGTACGCCGTCTCCCGACGCCGGGCCCGCCGATGTCGGCTGGCGGTCCCTGGCACCGCCGCGGCGGACCTTCGACAGCGACCCGGGCCTGCTCACCGATCCGCACCGCTTCGAGGCCCGGCTGACCACCCGGCAGGACCCGACCCTGCACACCGCGCCCGGCCACCTCGTCAGCCCCGACGCGCCGGCCGGTCTGGCGTACGACCTGCTGCGCGCGGCGCCGGTCCCGCCCCTGGGTTCGGCCAGCACCGTGCAGCGCCTACCACTGGCCTCGCCGACGCCGCCGCCGGAAGCCGACGTGCAGCCAGCGTGGCTGTCCGAGCCGACGACGGCCACCGAGGCGGCGCCATCGGTGGCCGCGGGCACCACGGACCCGGCGTCACCGGCCCGCGCAGCGGTCGTCCCCCGGACACCGGTCGCAGGGCGTCACCGCGCCTGGACCACGGCGCCGGCGGTACGGTCCGCCCGGCGGCTGCCCGCGGTCCAGCGGGCGGGGGGCGGAACGACCTCACGGCGCGCCCCGGTCCCCCCGCCGGCCCCGGCGATTCCATCGCCCTCACCGGCTCAATCGCCACCGGCGGCGGCATCCCCGTCACCGGCCCGATCGGCTCCGCCGGTCGGGAACGCTTCCGGTCCCGATTTCTCGCTGCCCGCGCGGCATCCGTCGACGGCGCCACCGGCGGGTGCCTCCGATGGGCCGGGCGCCTCCGATGGGCCGCAGCGACCCACCCTGGCGCACCGTGCCCCGGTGGCGTCGCAGGACGCCGCCGCGAGCGCCGCGCAGGACACCTCCACCGGGGCCGCGCCGCCCCGACCGGTGCCCGCACCCCAAGCGGCGCAGCCCGCGTCCCCGGCGGCACCACCGCCGCCCCGGCCGGTCCTTTCGGGACAAGCGACGCCGGCGCCGGCCAGACCGCCCGCACCGGCGAAGCCGTCGCCCCGTGCCCCTGGCCGAACCGGGCTCGGCGACCCCCTGCCGGCCCTGCCCCCCACCGCGCGCGGGAACGCCCGGACGGGTGTTCCAGGGGTTGTGTCGGCGCCGCCCCTGCACCCCGCCACTCCCCCGACGCCCGCCCAGCGCGCGTCCACAACGACCGCCGCAACGGCTTGTCCGGCGCCCAGGACCGGCGCGACGGGATCGTGGGGGGCGCGGTCGTCCCGCCCGCCGTCCGGGTCGGGTCGCACACCAGCCCAACCCGGCCCCACAACGGCCCAACCCGGCCCCACGACGTCCGGAACGGGCCGCACAGCGGTCGGGACGGGCCCCACAAAGGCCCAGCCCGGCCCCACAACGTCCGGGACGGGCCGCACACCGGCTGAGTCGGGGCGCCCGGCCGAGACAGTCCGCAGACCGGCCGGGACAGGCCGCACACCGCCGAAGTCCGGGTCCCCACCGCCCGGGACAGCCGGCAGACCGGCCGGGTCCGGCGGGGCAGCGCCGGGGGCCGGGATGTCAGACAGCGCCGCGACCTCGCGCCGGACGGCGGACAGGCCAGCCGCCCACGACGGCCCGGACGTACCCTCCACGCCGGCCATCGCGCCCCTCCTGCCGGGGCCGCACTTCGGACCGGTCGCGCCTGCTGCGGGCGGAGCAGCCGGACCCACCGCCGACGCGAGCGGTGCGCCTGTCGTACAGCGCGCGGTCATTCAGGCCGGCCAACCGCGGCGCGCGCAACCGGACGAGCCGCACGCCGCTCGTGACAGCTTCCACGCTCCATCGGCCCATGTCGGCACGGTGGCCCGCATCGCACCCACGGTCCCGGCCACCGCCGCCGACGCGGACACCACCCCGCGCGCGGACACCGGGACCGCCGGCGTTGCGCCCCCGGCCGCTGCCGCCCCGCCGTCTCCGCCGTCGGGCGCGCCCGGCCGTGCTGGGCGGCCGGTTCCTCTCCACGCCTCCGCACCATCCGTGCCCGCCGTGCAACGGCTGCCCTTCCCGCCCGACCCGGCCCCGCCGGTCACCCGCGTCACGCCACGGCCTGCGGGAGTGCCGGCCGACGGCACCAGCCCGTGGCACACCGACGCATCCCGCACGGGACGGCCACGGCCTGCCGTGGCCTCCGCCGCTTCGGCCCCCGTCGCGCCCGTCGCCGGCTCCGCCGCGGTGCCCGTCGCGCGTGCACCGCTGCGGCAGACGGTGGGTGCGGCTGCCCCTCACGCCGGCACCCGATCGACCCCCGCGACCGGATCCGCCCTGCCATGGGTCACCGGCTCGGTACCCGCGTTATCGACCGGCGATGCCGGGCCGGTCCCGCCGGGTGGGTCGCCCACCGGCTCCTTCCGCCGGGCGGTTCACGTCGTACAGACGCTCGCCGCCCGGCCGCTGCACCCGGCGCCCACGGCGGTCGCCGCGCCGACTGCGCCCGCCGGGGTTTCCGCGGCCGGGACCGGCGCGGTGCCGGTCCGGTGGACCAGGCCGGGCGCGACGACGTTCGGGGAGCGCGGTCGCGCCGTCACCGTCACCGTCGGCGGCAGCGGGCAGGTCCGTCTCCCACCGGAGCTCCACCCGACCGGCAGGCACGGAGGCGCAGGCAGCACACCGACGGGGGGCCGCCGTGGTGGCGGGGCGCGGGTTCCGGAGGCCCCGGCGCGCCGCCGGCCCCCGGTCGCGCCGGCGCTGCCCGCGGACCGCCCGGACGGCCCACGCGCCGAGGTGCCGACCGTCGGGGCCGTCCGACCGC
>NZ_JAGPYL010000108.1:0-21350 GCF_018070095.1 Micromonospora sp. U56 | reverse complement strand
CACCCCACCCCGCCCCACCCCCGCCCCCCGGGCCCTTGCCCGCACTTTCAGAGAAAGCGTGGCCATGGAGCGCGAAATGGCGACGCTTTCTCCGAAAGTGCGCGAATCTCGGGGGTGGGCGCGGGGTCAGAGGCGGGGGTCGACGGGTTCGGATTCGCAGGCCAGGATGGCGAAGACGAGTTCGTGGCGGCGCCAGAGGGGGGCGTTGTCGGCGAATGCGTCGAGGGCGGCGAGGCCGAGGGCGTGCTCGCGCAGGGCCAGGCCCCGCTTGCGGCCCAGCGAACGGCGGCGCAGCGCGGCGAGCTGATCGGGGGCGGTGTAACCCGGGCCGTAGATGATCCGCAGGTACTCCCGGCCCCGGCACTTGATCCCCGGCTGGAGCAGCGAGCCGCGCGCCGACCGGGCGGCCAGCCCGGCGTACGGCTTGACCACCATGCCCTCGCCCCCGGCCGACGTCAGCTCCAGCCACCAGTTGGTGGCAGCCGCCACCGCGGCGGTGTCGGCGAGGTCGACCACCTGCCGCCGGGTCGGGGTGAAGAACTCCGGGTCGGCCGCGCAGAGCCGGTCGGCCAGGTCGAGGTGCCAGCCGTGGTCCCGGTCGACGAAGCTGACGCCCGCGCCCGCCAGCACCGCGAACGGCGCCAGGGTCACCCCGCGCAGCCCGTCGGTCGGCGCCACGTACGCCCGGTAGGCCGTCGAATAGCCGGCCACCTCGGCGTGGCGGGCCGCCATCCGCTCCCGCAGCCCGTCCACCGGCAGCCCCCGGGTCGCGGCGGCGTCCAGCGTGGCGAGCACCGCCGGCAGCGCCGCCCGGCCGGCCGCGCCGACGCTGGCGTACTGCTCGCGGATCAGCCCGCCCGCCTTCGCCGACCAGGGCAGCAGCTCGCAGTCGAGCAGCAGCGCGTCGGTGCCCAGTTCGGCCCAGAGGCCGGCGGCGGTCACCGCCGCGCGTACCCGGGCCAGCAACCGCTCGTCGAGCGGCGCGCCGAAGAACGGCCGGCCGGTGCGGGTGTGCACCACGCCGCCGCCGAACGGCCCACCGGTGGGCTCCCGCTCCACCAGCACCACCGCCCGCGAGCCCATGTGCTTCTCCTCGCAGACCACCCGGTCCACGCCCGCCGCCCGGTAGTCCTCGAACGCCTGCGTCGGGTGCTCCAGGAAGCCCTCGACGGTGGAGGTCGAGCAGGGCGCCATGGTCGGTGGCAACCAGACCAGCCGGCCCGGGTCGATTGCGAACCGGCTCATCACCTCCAGCGCGGCGGCGGCGTTCTCCGCCGGCACGGTCAGCGTCCCGTACGCGTGCTCGAGGTGCCGGCGGCCGGTGACGTCCGTCAGGTCCAGCACCGTGTCCGGTCGGGCCGGGGTGCTGACCAGCGGGCGGACCGGGGCGTACCACTCCTTGACCGCCGGGACGGCGACCAGTTCCTTCTCCGGGTAGCGCAGAGCGGTGAGCCGGCCGCCGAAGACGCAGCCGGTGTCGATGCAGATGGTGTTGTTCACCCACTCCGGCTCCGGAGTCGGCGTGTGGCCGTACACGACCATGGCCGAGCCCCGGTAGTCGCGGGCCCACGGGTAGCGCACCGGCAGGCCGTACTCGTCGGTCTCCCCGGTGGTCTCCCCGAAGAGCGCGAACGCGCGGACCCGGCCGGACGCGCGGCCCTGGTAGGCCTCCTTCAGGCCGGCGTGCGCCACCACCAGCCGGCCGCCGTCCAGCACGAAGTGGCTGACCAGGCCGTCGACGAAGGCGGAGACCTCCGCGACGAACTCCGCCGACTCCGACTCCAGCTGGGCCATCGTCTCGGCCAGGCCGTGGGTGAGCCGCACGTCCCGGCCACGCAGCTTGCGCAGCAGCTTCTGCTCGTGGTTGCCCGGCACGCAGATCGCGTGCCCGGCCGCCACCATCCCCATCACCAGGCGGAGCACGCCGGGGGAGTCCGGGCCGCGGTCCACCAGGTCACCCACGAAGACCGCGGTACGACCAGCCGGGTGCACCGCGTCCACCGGGCGGCCCGCGTCGTCGCGGCGCAGCGACCAGCCGAGCCGGAGCAGCAGCGCCTCCAACTCCTCCCGGCAGCCGTGCACGTCACCGACGATGTCGAACGGCCCGGTCAGCTCCCGCCGGTCGTTGAAGAGCTTCTCGTACCGGATCTCCGCGGCCTCGATCTCCTCGACGCCGCGCAGCACGTGCACCTTGCGGAAGCCCTCCCGGGCCAGCAGCCCGTACGTCCGGCGCAGGTCCCGCTGCATCCGGGTCAGGACCTGCCGGCCGAAGGTCCGGTCGGCCCGCCCCTGGGTCCGCTCCCAGGCCAGTGCCTCCGGCACGTCCAGCACGATCGCCACCGGCAGCACGTCGTGCTCCCGGGCCACCCGGACCAGGGCGGCCCGGGCGTGCGACTGGAGGTTGGTCGCGTCGACCACCGTCAACCGGCCCCGACGCAGCCGGGTGGCGGCGATGTGGTGCAGCGCCTCGAACGCGTCGGCGGAGGCGGACTGGTCGTTCTCGTCGTCGGCGACCATCGCCCGGAACATGTCCGAGGAGAGCACCTGGCTGGGCAGGAAGTGCCGGCGGGCGAAGGTCGACTTGCCCGATCCGGAGACGCCGACCAGCGCCACCAGGGCCAGCTCGGGGATGTCGAGGGTGGTCATCGGCGCTCCTCCTTCCGGTCGGTGGTGGTGTCCTCGGTCATGGTGTTTTCGGTCGTGGTCAGGACGGCCAGCTGGGTGGGGAAGCCCACCTCGGGGTCCTCCTCCCCGACGCCGCCGATCGTGGCGCTGTAGCCGTACGTCGCGGCCACCCGCCCGACCCAGGCGGCGAACTCGGCGCGGGTCCACTCGAAGCGGTGGTCGGCGTGCCGGAACCGCCCCGCCGGTAGCCCCTCGTAGCGGACGTTGTACTCGACGTTCGGCGTGGTCACCACCACGGTGCCCGGCCGGGCGTGACCCAGCACGGCGTCCTCCAGCGCTGGCAGCCGGGGCGCGTCGAGATGCTCGATCACCTCCATCAGCACCGCCGCGTCGTAGCCGCGCAGCCGGTCGTCCCGGTAGGTGAGGGCGGACTGCCAGAGCCGGATCCGGTCGCGCTGCCGCTCCGGCAGCCGGTCCAGGCGCAGCCGACGGGCGGCCAGCGTCAGCGCGTGGGTGGAGACGTCGGTGCCGACCACCTCCGTGTAGCGCCGGTCGGCGACCAGGGCGGTGAGCAGCGCGCCACCACCGCAGCCGAGGTCGAGCACCCGGGTCGCGCCGCTGGCCGCCAGGGCGGCGAGCACCGCCTCGCGCCGCCGCACCGCGAGCGAGGCCCGCCCCGGTCCGGCCGCGTCCGTCGTCCGGGCCGCTCCGCCTTCGTGTCCCGCTGCGCCGGCCTCGTTCTGCGGGGTGCCGGCGTCGGATCCGGGCACGCCGGCCACGGGTCCCGGGTCGGCCGGGGGCTCGTCGATGCTGTCGTCGGGCAGGGGCTCGTCGGCGAGGCGCAGGTCGGTCAGCCGGGCCAGCGCCTGCCCGGCCAGCGCCCGGCGGTGGGCCAGGTAGCGCCGGGTGATCAGGGCCCGGTCCGGGTGGTCGGCCAGCCAGCCCGCGCCGGCGCGGAGCAGTTTGTCGATCTCGTCCGGGGCCACCCAGTAGTGCTTCGCGTCGTCCAGCACGGGCAGCAGGACGTACAGGTGGTTGAGGGCGTCGGCGACCCGGAGGGTGCCGGTCAGGACGAGGTCGACGTACCGGCTGTCACCCCAGTCGGGGTGCTGCTCGTCCAGGGGGATCGGGGTGGCGGTGACCGTCCAGCCCAGCGGGGCGAAGAGCCGCCCGGCCACGTCGCCGCCGCCGCGGCAGCGCAGCACCGGCACCCGTACCTCCAGTGGGACCGCGGTGCCGGCCAGCTCCGGGCGGTCCCGGGACTCGCCGCGCAGCGCCGACCGGAACACCGTGGACAGTGCCGAGGCGAGCAGGCTGGACGCGGCGTACGCCCGGTCGTTGACGTACTGCCCGAGGGTGAAGCTCTCCGGGGTGCGGGCCTGCTTCCGGCCGCCACGCCGCCCCACGCCGAGCCGCTGCGGGTCGACCTCGACCAGCAGGGCGGCGGTGCACCGGTCCTCGTTCGCTTCTGGGTAGAAGACGTGTGCGGTGCCCGCCGGCAGTTCGAACGACTGGACCCGGTCAGGGTGCTTGACCAGCAGGTACCCGAGGTCGGTCGCCGGCCGGTGGGTGGTGGTCAGGGTGAGCAGCACGGGCTCATGGTCTCAGGGGTTTCGATCTTGCGTCGCCCTCTTTTTGTGGGTGGGGTTTCCGGGGGAGCCCCACCCGCTCCGGGCGGTCAGGCTTGATCCCTGCGCGGGTGGGGCTCCCCCGGAAACCCGACGGGGTTGAGCTGCGTGCGCCGGCGCAGGGTGCGGCCGGCGTGCTGCTTCTGGTTCGGGGTCTGGTGGTGCTGGCGCTCTTCGGCGGACGTGCTGGGTGAAGGACAGATTGGCCGGCGGTTCGGCCTTGGCGGGGGGACGGCGGCGCCCCGCCGACCTGGGGTCGACGGGGCGCCGGGTGGTGCGGGGTGGGTCAGGCGACGAAGCGGGTCCGGCGGCGGCGGGCCACCACGTAGCCGCCGACGCCGGCGGCGAGCAGCAGGCCGCCGATGCCGGCGACCAGCGCGGTGGACTCACCGGTGATCGGCAGCGTGCCGCCGTCACCGCCGCCGTCACCGCCGCCGTTGCCGCCGGTCGCGTTCACCAGCAGCTTCGCGGTGTCGTTGGCCGGCTTGATGTCCTCGGTGAAGCCCTCGCACTCGCACTTGGCGTTGATCGTCACGGTGCCGGTGGCGTTCGGCACGACCTTGTCGATCCGCAGGCCGAACTCGACGGTCTGCTCCTCGCCCGCGGCGATGTAGAGGTCCGGCCAGCACCGGTACGCCTTCTCGCCTGGCTTGCCGGCGTTGTCCCAGTCTTCCTGCTTGCCGTCGAACGGCACGCAGACCTCCGGCACCTCGACCGCGGTGGTGCCGGTCGGCACGGTGACGTCGATCTTCGTGACCGGGCTGCCGGAACGGTTGAAGTCCAGCGACGCCGGGCCGTTGTTCCGAACGCCGACGGTGGCGTTCACGACCTCGCCGGCCTTGCCGGTGACCGAGTCGCCGATGGCGGCCAGGTCCACGCCGTTCTTGCCGGTGACCGAGACCTCCATGCCGGACCAGTTGTTGTCCGGGTTGGTGTCGGCCTGGAAACCGCTGAGGGCGCCCGCCTTGGTCAGGGTGAGGTTGCCCCCGTTACCCGGCTTGCCGACCGAGATGCCCAGGTTGTCGAGGTACGCCGCGAAGTCCTCGAACTCGGCCACGGTCATCCAGTTGTGGTAGCCGTACTCCTTGCCCGGGGCGTAGGTGTCCTTGCCCAGGGTGTAGTTCACCGCCGAGGTCCAGTTCTCGCCCGGCGCCGCGGTGAGGCTGTCGAAGCGGCAGGTACGCAGCTCGTCGCCCTCGTAGGTGCAGTTGTTGAACTTCTCGCTCGGGCGGATGGCCCGGTCGTGGTCGAAGATGACCACGGCACCCTTGGCGGTGGTCGTTCCCACGTTGCGGACCGTCAGCGGAGCGGTGAAGGTGCCGCCCGGCGCCGCTGACCGCTTCACCTCGGTGCGGCCGGCCAGGTCCACGCCTTCGCCGACCCGCACCTTGGCGGTGTGGGTGGCCGAGGTGGCGCCCTCCGCGCCGACGGTCACCTTCAGCTCGCCGGTGTCGCCGTCCTTGGCGTCGCCGGTCGGTGCGAGCACCACGCTGAAGTAGCCGCCCATGCCCCAGTCGTCCAGACCGACCTCGAATGGGTCGGTACAGACCAGGACGTTCTCCTCCGGCGAGGCGCAGTCCCCGCTCGGCGTGCCCTCGGGCTTGACCGTCACCTTGCCGGCGAGGTCGCGGTAGTCGTAGCGCACGCTCAGGCCGTGCAGGACGACCGGCTCGGAGCTGTACAGGATGGGCGAGTCGATCTTGCCCTCGGAGCCGACGGCCAGGGTCGTGTCGGCGAAGTAGAGGCCGAGGTCGACGGCCGACTCCTCGGCCGAGGCGGGGGTGGCAGCGGCGGTGACGATCGCGCCGGCCACGCCCAGCCCGGCGAGCCAGCGCCGGGTCGAGTGCGTGAGCATGGGGGGTTCCTCCCGTGAGGTGGTGTGGAAGAGTCGGTGGACGCGTCCGGTGTCACCGGTCGCGCCCGACGGCGCGCCCGCCGACCAGCCGGTCGGCGGGCGCGCCGGATGGTGCGGTGAATCAGGCGACGAAGCGGGTGCGGCGGCGGGCCACCACGTAGCCGCCGACGCCGGCGGCGAGCAGCAGGCCGCCGATGCCGGCGATCAGGCCCGTGTTCTCACCGGTGATCGGCAGCGAGCCACCGTCGCCGCCACCGTTGCCACCGTCGCCCGAGCCGCCGTTGCCCGGCTTGATGACGACGGCCGCCTCGTTGTTGTCCGCCTTCGGGTCGCCGTCCAGGTGGGTGGTCACCTTGCCGGAGGTCGGCCCGGTCAGTTTGTCGATCCGCAGGGTGAACGGGTACTTGCCGCCCACGCCCGGCTCCGGGTCCCCGGCGGAGATGCAGCCGTACAGGTCGGCGCCCGGCTCACCCGCGTGATCCCAGGGATACCAGGGCTCCTCGCTGTCCTTGTCGTACGGCGCGCACTCCTCCGAGACCTCGATCGCCTCGGTGCCCTGCGGGATCTCCACGGTCACGATCGGCTCGGTGAGCCGCCAGGCGTCCACCGTGGCGGGACCCAGGTTCGTGAAGCCGGCGGTCACCGTGACCTTGTCGCCGACCTTGCCGGCGGCGGTGCCGCCCACGGCGGCCAGGTCGGCCGGGTTGTCGCCGCCGACCTTGATGTCGACGATCGTGAAGTTGTTCGACTGGTCCACGTCGGTCTGCGGGACGGACGCCTGCCGGGCGGCCGGCAGCTCGACCAGGCTGAGCTCGTCGCCCGGGGTGCTCGGCGGCAGCGAAGAGCCGGGTTCGTCGTCGATGATCTGGGCCCAGTCGTCCTTGGTCAGCCAGTCGACGTAGTTCGTCAGCTCGCTGCCCGTACGGGCACCCTTGTCCAGCTTGACCGGGAGCTTCTCGGAGAGCCGGTAGCTCTTGCCCGGCTCCAGGTCGCTGTCGAAGGTGCAGATGATGGCCCGGCGCTCGAAGTCTTCGCAGTTGCTGAAGTTGCCGACGTACGGGCTGCGGTAGTCGGTCTGCAGCCGCAGCACCGCGCCGTGCGCCGTGTTGTCGCCCGAGTTGCGGACCACGTCGCCGGGCAGCCCCACTGTGGCGCCCGGATCGCCGTCGGCCTTGGCCTCCGGCTCGGACTGGAGGTCGACGCCCTCGGCGATGGTGACCGTGACGCTCCTGCTGGCCGCCTGGCCGCCGCCGGTCGCCTTGATGCCCAGCTCGGCCTTCTGCCCGGGCTTCGCGTCCGCCTTGGCGGTCAGGTAGTAGTCGAGGCTGGGCACACCCCACTCCGTGGCGTCCGCCTCGCAGTGCAGCGTTTCGCCGGAGGGGACGCACTCCCAGTCGGAGGTGATCAGCTCGATGGTGGCGACGTCGTTGACCGCGGACAGGTCCAGGTCCAGGGTCGCGCTCTTCGGCTGTTCCTCGCCCGCGATGTATGTGGCGATGAAGTTGTACGTGCTGTGTCCCGGGGCGACCAGGACGTCCCAGGCGGCGATCTCCAGGGGGTCTGCCGCGTGGGCGGGGGTGGCGGAGGCGGCGACGAACGCGCCTGCGACGCCCAACCCGGCGAGCCAGCGCCGGGTGGAGTGCGTGAGCATTGGGGGTTCCTCCCGTGGGGGTGTACAGGTGGAGCCTGCGGATCTTAAGGACTCCTTAAAACACCGCGTCACCCCGAATGGCGTCCGGACCAGGCAAACGAGCCGAACGGCTGAGCATCTTCGGCGCAACGGGCGGGCCCCGGCGACGCCCTGTCCCCGGTACGGCGACGGGGCGTGACGCGGTGCTGGTCAGGCGACGAAGTCGGTGCGTCGGCGGCGGGCCAGCAGGACCCCCGTCGTACCGGCGGCGAGCAGCAGCCCGCCGACGGCCATCGTCAGCGCGGTCGATCCGCCGGTGATGGGCAGCGAGTCGTCGCCACCGCCGTTGCCGCCGCTTCCGGCCGGCGGGACGAGCACGATCTCCGCCCGGTCGTTGGCCGGGTCGGTGTCGGCCTCGACGTCGATGGTCACTCGCCCGGCGGTCGGCCGCGGCAGCCGGTCCACCCGCAGGGTGACAAAGTACGAGACGGTCTCGCCGACACCGGCAATGTCGCCCGGGCCGCTGCAGCCGTACTCCCGCGCACCCGGTTGGCCGTACGTGTCGCCGGGTTTCCAGGGGCCGCCGCCGATCGGTGCGCACCCCCAGTGCACCTCGACCGCGGTGGTGCCGTCGGGGATGCGGAACCGCACGAGCGGGATCTCCCGCCAGGTCTCCACCGCCGTAGGCCCGTGGTTGCGGAATCCGGGCGTCACCGTCACCCGGTCGCCGACCTTGGCGCTGACCCGCCCCCCGACGGCGGCCGCATCCGCGGTCCGGTCGCCGGTGACGGTGATGCCCACCGCGGTCCAGCTGTTCCAGGCGGCGGTGTCGGTCTGCCGCGCCGTCGACTCCGCCACCAGACGCAACTCGTCGCCGGTGCCGGGGGTGTCCGGTGGGAGCGGCACGTCCGGGTCCTGCTCGACCAGCGCCCAGTCGTCGAGGGTCCACCACTGCAGGCGGTTGGGCAGCACGAGGCCGCTGCGCAGGAACGTCTTGAGGGTGAGTGGCAGCGGTGCCGACAGCCGGTAGCTGACCCCGGGCGCCAGTTCGGTGTCGAACCGGCAGATGGTGGGTCGGGCCTCGGCGCGTCGGCAATTGCGAAAGTTGTCGACCGACATGACGTCCATGTCGGCGTCGAGGGTCAGCACCGCGCCGTGCACCGGCGCCGGGCCGGCATTGCGTACGGTGCTGGTCAGGTCGACGGTGCCGCCGGGCCCGGCGCGCAGCGCGGTCTTCGGCTCGGTGACCAGGTCGACCCCCTCGACCACGGTGACCGTGATCTTCCGGGTGGCCGTGCCGCCGGCCGAGACGGCCCGGACGGTCAGCTCGGCCCGCCCGTCCAGCGGAGCGTCGGCCCGCGCGGTGAGCTGGAAGTAGAGGGTGGGCGTCCGGCTCCACCTGCCGAAAGCGCCCAGGCAGCGTAGGGTGTCGGCGCGCCGGGCGCAGTCCCACCCGCCGTCGTTGGTCACCGTGAAGGTGCCCAGCGAGTCCCACCCGGACAGGTCGATGTCGAGGGTCACCGGGCTGCCGGCGGGGGAGGAGTCGCCGTCGACCCGTACCGCGCCGGGAGCGGTGTGTCCCGGGGCGACCAGCAGGTCCCGGGCGGCGATCCGGAGTTCGCCGGCCGCGGTCGCGGGAGCGGCGGTGGCGGCCAGGAACGCGCCCGCGACGGCCGCGCCGGCGAGCCAGCGCCGGATGGAGTGCCGGAGCATCGACTGTCCTCCCGATCGGTGGCGGAGCGTGGTCAGCCTCTCACGGATGGCACTCTCCGCCGGCCTGCCGCGCCCGGCGAGCGGGCGGCGCAACGTTCCGGGCGCCCACTTCCGTCATCAAGGTCGGGACACCGGGAGGTGCAGTGACGTACGAGGAGTTCGCCGACTCGCGGCTGACCGCGCTGCTGCGGTACGCGGTCATGCTGACCGGCGATCCGCACCAGGCGCAGGACCTGGTGCAGGACACGATGGTCCGGGTCCAACTGAACTGGCGGAGGGTGGCCCGGGCGGAGTCCCCGGAGCGCTACGTGCGCCGGATGCTGACCAACCAGTACGTCGACTGGCGGCGGGGCTCCTGGATGCGTCGGGTGCTGCTGCGTGGCGAGCCGGAGGAGTCCGCGCCGTCGGCCGCCGACCACGCCCAGGACGCCGTGGAGCGCGACCAGGTCTGGTCGTGGCTGGCTCGGTTGCCCCGCCGGCAGCGCGCCAGCCTGGTGCTCCGCTACTACGAGGACCTGCCCGACGCGGAGATCGCCGAGATCCTCGGCTGCGCCGTCGGGACCGTCCGGTCGTCCATCTCCCGCGCCCTGGCCACGCTGCGCGCCGAACACGTGGAGGTCTGCTCATGACCGAGGCCGAGCTGCGGGCCGCCTTCGCCCGCCACGAGTCGCTGACCCCGCCGGCCGGGCCGCTGCGGGCGGCCGTCGACCGGATCGTCGTACGCCGTCGCCGTCGGCGCCGCCGGCTCCGGGCCGGGGCCGCCGCGCTGGCGGTGCTGGGCCTGCTGGGCCTCGCGGTGCCGCAGGTCGTCCCGCCGCTCGGCGGGCAGAACGCCACCGCGGAGTTCCCCGCCGACCGGGTCACGCCCGACGGTCCGCTGAACGTGCTGCTGGTCGGGGTGGACGGTGCCCCCGATCCACGGGTCCGCGGCGCCGATTCCGCCCCCCGCGCCGACTCGGTGCTGCTGGTGCACGTCCCGGCGGACCGGAGCCGGCTGTATCTCGTGTCGCTGCCGCGCGACCTGATGGTGGCGATCCCCGGGCACGGCATCGACAAGCTGAACAGCTCCTTCCAGTTCGGCGCCACCGCATCGCGGCCCGACCTGCGCCGGGGCTACGACCTGACCCGTCGGGTGGTCGGCGACACCACCGGCGTACGCATCGACGCCGGCGCGGTGCTGACGTACCCGGTGCTGCGGCGACTCACCGACGGCGTCGGCGGGGTGGAGGTCTGCCTGCCGGAGCAGGTCCGCTCGGTGCACACCCGACGCGTCTTCCCGGCCGGGTGCCAGCGGCTGGATGGCAGGGAGGCGGTCGATCTGCTCCGCCAGCGCATCGGGATGACCGGGGGAGGCCAGGATCGGGACCGCAACGCCCAGCGGTACGCGGTGGGGCTGGTGCGGCAGCTCGACAGTGGGGACACCCTGCACAATCCGGTGGCACTGAGCCGGCTGTTGGCCGCCCTCGGCCCGGACCTGGTCACCGACACCGGCGACGCCTCGCTGCCGGAGCTTCTCACGCGCACCGTGCAGGCGTCCCGGGCCGCTCCGGTCGGTCTCGCCCTGCCGACCGTCGACTCGCCGAAGCGGCCGGGCAACCTGTTGCTCGACGAGCGTGCCGCACCGGCCCTGCTGACCGCGCTACGCCAGGACCGGCTGGCCGAGTGGGCGGCGGCGAACCCCGACCGGGTGACCGCCCTGGGGTCTCAGCGGTAGTCGTCCTCGTCGCCGGTGACCACCCGGGCCTGCTCCATCGCGTCCCAGTCGCCGACCTCCAGGCCCCGGTGCGGCTCGGCCTCGGCGTCGCCCGGGTCGATCGAGGCGGCCTGCTCGACCGCGTCGGCCGGCTCGGCCTCCAGGTCGCGCTCCTCCGGGCTGAGGTGGTCGCTCGGCGCGAAGTCCTCGTCGGGCTGACCCATCGTCCCTCCCTGGTTCCGGCGGACTGTCCCCCACACCGTACGGGCTGCGCGGCGCGGGTGCCCGGTGGGCGCGGCAGGCGGACTCGGTGGATCGTCCCACCGGGGCCTTCCGGCGGTGCCAGGATGGAGGCGTGGGCTTCCTGATCCGGCTGGCGATCACCGCGGTCGCGCTGTGGGTCACCACGCTGATCGTGCCCGGCGTCGACGTGACCGGCCGCAACGGCGCTGAGACGGCGTTCACCCTGATCGTGGTGGCGCTGATCTTCGGCGTGGTCAACGCCGTGCTCAAGCCGGTCATCAAGGTGGTCGGCTGCGTGTTCTACCTGCTCACCCTCGGTCTGATCGCGTTGGTGGTGAACGCGCTGCTGTTCCTGCTGACGGACTGGATCGCGGGTGGGCTCGACCTGCCGTTCCGGGTGGACGGTTTCTGGGCCGCCTTCTGGGGGGCCATCGTGATGGCGGTGGTGAGCTGGCTGATCAGCGTCGCCGTACCGGACAGTCTGGAGGACCGGTGAGGGGAGGCGGTTGTGCCCGCCGCCACCTTCTACGGGATACTGCCGGCGGTGGACAGCGCGGTCCGGCGCACCCGATGGAAGACAGCGGCCAGCTCGGCCGAGAGCGGTAAGTAAGGAGCGTTCGACATGCCCATCGCTTCCCCCGAGACTTACGCGGAGATGCTGGACCGGGCCAAGTCCGGCCGGTTCGCGTACCCGGCGATCAACGTGACGTCGTCGCAGACGCTGAACGCGGCGCTGAAGGGCTTCGCCGACGCGGAGAGCGACGGCATCATCCAGGTCTCCACCGGCGGTGCCGAGTACCTGTCCGGCCCGTCGGTCAAAGACATGGTCACCGGCGCGGTGGCGTTCGCCGCGTACGCCCGCGAGGTGGCCAAGAACTACCCGGTCAACATCGCGCTGCACACCGACCACTGCCCGAAGGACAAGCTGGACAAGTTCGTCCGGCCGCTGATGGGGATCTCTCAGGAGCGGGTGAAGCGCGGCGAGGAGCCGCTGTTCCAGTCGCACATGTGGGACGGCTCGGCCGTGCCGGTGGCGGAGAACATGGAGATCGCCGCGCAGCTCCTCGACGAGGCCGCCAAGGGCAAGATCGTCCTCGAGATCGAGGTCGGCGTGGTCGGCGGCGAGGAGGACGGCGTCGAGAACGCCATCAACGAGAAGCTCTACACCACGGTCGAGGACGGCCTGGCCATGGTGGAGGCGCTCGGCCTCGGCGAGAAGGGCCGCTACATGGCGGCGCTGACCTTCGGCAACGTGCACGGCGTCTACAAGCCGGGCAACGTCAAGCTCCGCCCCGAGGTCCTCGACCACATCCAGATGGCGGTTGGCGCCAAGTACGGCAAGGAGAAGCCGCTCAGCCTGGTCTTCCACGGCGGCTCGGGCTCGCTGCTGTCGGAGATCCGCGAAGCGCTGGACTACGGCGTGGTCAAGATGAACATCGACACCGACGCCCAGTACACCTTCACCCGTCCGGTCGCGGACCACATGTTCCGCAACTACGACGGCGTGCTGAAGGTCGACGGCGAGGTCGGCAACAAGAAGATGTACGACCCGCGCGTCTGGGGCAAGGCCGCCGAGGCCGGCATGGCCGCCCGCGTCGTCGAGGCCTGCGAGCACCTGCGCTCGACCGGCACCAAGATGAAGTAACAGCTGCCAGCACGACGGCCGGCTCCCCGCCCGGGAGCCGGCCGTCGGCGTCTCAGGCGGTCGCGGTGAGCACCCGGACGGCCTCCCGGACGTCGTCGGTCAGGTGCACGGTGGTCGACAGGTCACCGAACGGGGACGCCGCGAACAGCGGCCGCAGCAGCGACTCGATCGGCAGTTCCCGGGTCCAGTACGCGCGGTCCAGGAAGACGTACGCCCCGCTCGCCCCGTCGGTGCCGTAGTAGGTCTTCGTCGCCGCCTGGAACACCTCCTGCACGGTGCCCGCCCGGCCGGGCGCGAAGACGATCCCGCCCCGGGCCAGCCGCAGGATCGTGTCCTCCCGGATGGCGTTGGAGAAGTACTTGGCGATCCGCCCGGCGAAGAGGTTCGCCGGTTCGTGCCCGTACAGCCAGGTGGGGATCGCCAGCCCGCCGGAGCGGGCCCAGTCGAGCTCCGGCGCCCGCTGCTGCGGAACGGCCGGCCCGGTCGCGTACCGCTCGCGGACCGCCAGCGCGGCCGCCGTGTAGCGGTCGTGGTCGGTGAAGTCCGGTGCCACGGCGAGCAGGTCGATCGCGGCGGTCAGCTCCTCGGCCGGCCGACCCGCGAGGAACGCGCCGAGGTTGGCCGCCTCCATCACGCCCGGTCCGCCGCCGGTCACCACCAGCCGGTCGGCCCGCGCCAGCTCCCAACCCAGCACCGCCGCCATCCGGTACGGCACGCTGCCGCGCGGCACGGCGTGCCCGCCCATCACCCCCACCACCGACTGCGGCCCGTGCGTTGCGAGCCAGGACCGGGTGGCGTCGACCAGCGCGTTGTCCACGCCGTGGTCGTGCAGCCGCTGGCCGAGCGCCTCCCGGACGTCCGGCAGCGCGCCGCCGTGCTCGCGGAAGTGCGCGTACACCCGGGTGTCGTACATCCCGGCGAAGCCGCCCTCGGCGAACCCGGCGGCCAGCTCCCCGGGGGTGTAGAGGTGCGACGGCTGGGTCGGGTACGGCAGGCCGGAAAAGGGCGGCACCACGTTCGCCCCGCGCCGGACCAGGTCGGCGCCGACCTCTCGGGAGGCGAACCGGCAGCCGACGAAGAGGGCGCCGGCGACCTCGGTGCGGGTCAGGTCGGGGTTCGGCTCCAGGTCGAGGCGGAGCCCCTGCACGGTCAGGCCGGCGAGGCTGCCGGTCGCCAGCCGCCGGTCGAACTCGGCGCGGGTCTCGATCTCGTCGTGGTTGGTGTCGTGCGGCGCGATGACGTCCGCGGGAGGTGGGGTCGGCACCAGGCCATCCTGCCCGACCCGGGCAATGGCCCAAACCTGCCGGTCCGGGGGCCGGAACGACAGGAGCCCGGCGGTCGAGACCACCGGGCTCCTGCGTAACCGGGTCCTGGGGAGGCTCCGGATTAATAGTTGTAATGGAAAACATCTCGCGGCGGCATGGGCCGCAGGCGTGACGAAGGCCTCCCCCGTTCAGCCAGCGCGCTGGGCCGATCCTCTCGCGCGCGGTGGGGCGAAGCCGGTTGAATGGGACGATGCAGAACCTGTTGCCTGAGCCACCGGCCACCCTCCTGCCCGCGCACGAGGAGGCCGACGCCACGCTCGCGGCCGCCGCCGAGCGGGGCACCGACGAGGCGTACGCCGAGGTCGCGGCCCGCTTCCCGACCTACAGCGCGGCCTGGGCGGTGCTGGCGACCCGGGCCTTCAACGCCGGCCAGGTCATCCCCGCTTACGCCTACGCCCGCACCGGCTATCACCGGGGCCTGGACCAGCTGCGCCGCAGCGGCTGGAAGGGCCACGGCCCGGTGCCCTGGTCGCACGGCCCCAACCAGGGCTTTCTCCGCTGCCTGTACGTCCTGTCCCGGGCGGCGGGGGAGATCGGCGAGGCGGACGAGGCGGCCCGCTGCGCGCAGTTCCTGCGCGACTGCGACCCGGCCGCCGGGGACGCCCTCGCCAGCGAGTGACCCGTCGCGACGGCCGGCCCGGCGGTGATCGGGCTGGCCGTCGCGGCTACAGCCCCTCGGCCACCGCGGCGGCGATCTTCAGCCAGGCGTCCCGGGTGGCGGCGGAGAGCCCGCCGTACCGGATCGGCTCCCCGGTGTCGATCAGACGCTCGTACGGCGCGAGCAGCACCGCCCGGGTGCGGGCGGCGAAGTGCTCCTGGATCGCCGGCAGGTCGATCTCCTTGCGGGACGGCGGCATCGACACCACCGTCACCGCCTGCCGGACCAGCCGCTGCCGGCCGCTCTGCTCCAGGTGGTCGAGCATCCGGGCGGCCGTCTCCGCCGAGTCGTTCCGGGCCGACATGGTCACCACCAGTTGGTCGGTGGCGTCCATCGCCGCCTGCCAGTTCTGCGCCCGGACGTTGTTCCCGGTGTCCACGAAGATCAGCTTGTAGAACCGGCTGACCACCTCACGGATCTCCGCGAAGGCCGCCGCGGTGAGCATCTCGCCGCCGGTGGCCGACTCGTCCGAGGCGAGCACGTCGAACATCCCCTCGCCCTGCGAGCGGACGTACTGCGACAGGTCGCCGATCCGGCCGTGCGCACCCTGGAACTGCCCGAGGTCACGCAGCATGTCCCGGACCGTACGGGAGTGGAAGTCCTGCTGGGCGCGCATGCCCAGGGTGCCCTGGGTCTCGTTGTTGTCCCAGGCCAGCACGTACCCGCCGCGCTTCTGACCGAAGGTCATCGCGAGCAGCAGGATGGCCACCGTCTTGCCGGCGCCGCCCTTCGGGTTCACCACGGTCACCTGGCGCAGCCCGCCGAAGTTGCGGCGGACCATCTCGACGTCCCGCTTGATCTCCTGCTCGTGCCGCCCCGGCGGCAGCTTCAGGCCGATCTTGTTGACCACCGCCCGTACCCCCATGGTGGCGACCGGGTCGGCCGGGCGGGCCTGCCGGCGGCGGGCGAAGTCCTCGGCGGTCGGCGCCGATGCGCCGTCCGGCGTCCAACCCGCGTCCGGGTAGCCGCCCTGCGCCGCCCGCGCCGGCGGCTCCGGGTACGACTGCCGGGGCAGCCCGGCCGGCGGGGTGCCCTCCTGCCAGGACGGCTGGTACCACCCGCCGGGCGGCTGCGGCCCCGGCGGCCCGGGCGTCATCGGCCCGGGCTGCGGCGGGCCGGCGGGCGCAGGCGGCACCGCGAGCGTGGGCCCCGGTGGGTACTCCGTCGGCGGGTGCGGGCCGGGCGGCGTCAGTGGCGTGCCCGGCGAGGGCGGGAACGGACCCAGCTTCGGCGCCGGGGGCGTGGGTGCCGCGGGTTGGCCGGGCACCGTCGCGCTGCCGATCGCCTCGTCCCCGATCGCGGCTCCGCCGTGATCGCCGCGCATCGCCGCGTCGCCGTACACCGCCGCGTCCCCGCGCATCGCCGCGTCGCCGCGCATCGCCGCGTCGCCGCGCATCGCCGCGTCGCCGCGCATCGCCGCGTCGCCGCGCATCGCCGCGTCGCCGCGCATCGCCGCGTCGCCGGCGGCGGCGGAGCGCTGCGGTGGCTGGGCCCACGGCGACTCGCCCTGTCCTCGGGCCGCCTGCGGGATGCTCGCCACGGGTACGACCGGGGTGCCCGGCGCGGTGTGCGGCTCGGGCGCGGTGATCGGCTGGTCCATGGTGAAGGGCAGGTCCAGATCGACCGCCGGCTGCCCGACCCGGGGTGCCGGCGCGGGTTGGGTCGGCGGTCGGGCGTCCTCCGCCGGCTCCGGCTCGGCCTGGGGTCGCGCCTCCCCGGTCACCGGGCCCGCTTCGGCGGCCGCGACGGCGTGCCCGGCCGGCAAGCTGGCCTCGGCCACCATTTCGGGTTCGGCGGCCCTGCCGTTGGTCGCTGGGATGCTCGGGCCGGCGGCAGTGCCGCTCGCGGTGGGAATGTTGGGGCCGGCTGCGGTGCCGTTGGTGGCCGGGATGCCGTGTCCGGCGAAGCTCCCGTCGGGGGTGGCGCTCGGGCCGGTGGTCGTGTCGCCCGTGGCTGGAGCGGCCGGGCTGGCCGCCGCGCTGGTCGTCGGCGGGGCACCGTGTCCGACGAAGGTGCCGTCGGGGGTGGCGCTCGGGCCGGTGGTCGTGTCGCCCGTGGCCGGAGTGGTCGGGCTGGCCGCCGCGCCGTTCGTGCCGGCCCCGCCGTTTCCGTTCGCCGCGAACCCCGTCGGGGGCGGGCCGCCGCCAGCGAGCTGTTCGGCGCCGACCAGGCCGCGCGCGCTGTCCCCACCGGCCGGGCCGCCGCCAGCACTCACCGGGGCGCCGCCAGTGGCGGCACCCGCACCGGCGCTGATGTCGCGGCCGAGCTGGGAGGGGTGTTCCTCGCCCGCGTCGGCCGGGGTGGCGGACCAGTCGTCGGGGCCGGCCGTGTACGCCGGTATCGGCGGCGGGGCCGGTTCGTCGGCGCGCAGGGACGCCCAGTCGCCGTCCGGCGGGGGTGCCGCCCAGCCGTCGGCGGCGGGGGCGGCGTTGACCTCGGCGGTCAGCGACGGGTACAGCGGCGAGGCCTGGACGCCCCAGGTCGGGGCGGTGTCGGTCGCGTCGGGCGGCCAGAGCGGTTCGATGTCCCGCTCCGGCACCGCAGGCGGGCCGGGCAGCCGGCCCCGGTCGGCGTTCTCGTCCACCACGGTTCCTCCCCATTCCTCCTGCCGAGGATAGGCCGTCCCGTTCTGGTCACGGAACGTAGCGGAACGCGTTCCGGGTCAGCTTGTCCAGACCGCCCAGGCGCTCGCCTCGGTCCACCAGGACCGCTTGCGGCTCAGTTCGCCCTCCACGCCGTCGTCGAGGAACGGGACCTTCTCGTCCCGGGGGACGACCGCGACCGCCCGGCCCCGGGCCCGGCGGACCTCGAACCGGATCCGCTTCCGGCCGAACGCCTTCCGGGTGACCACCGGCACGGCCACCGCCACCTCGACCATGCCGTCGGTCGGGTCCGGAGCGGTCAGCAGCGGCAGCCCGTCCAGGGACGCGTACCCGCCGGCGTTGCCGATCGCGCAGGCCAGGATCAGGTCCTCGCCGTCGGAGAGCACCGCGTCGTCCACCTCGACCCGGCCGCGCCAGTGCAGCGGGCGCCCCGCGTCGTCGGCCGCGCCGAGCAGCGCGCCGTCCAGGGTCACCGAGCCGGCGTCGTTGCGCAGCAGGTCGAGCCGGCGAGCGGTGCCGTCGAGCACCGCGGCGGCCACCGCCGCCGGGTCGCGGGGCAGCCCGAGCTGCGCCGCCAGGTCACCCCGCGTGCCGCTCCGGGCGGGGTCGAGCGGGAGTACGCCGATCGGCGGCAGGTCCGGCACCGTACGGTTGCCGGCCAGGTCCGCCGGGCGGCGGCTGGGCGGTGGGGCGTACCGCCGGACCAGCCGGCGCAGCACGGCGCGCAACTGTGCGTCACTGGCCGTGGCGACGACCAGCCGGGTCTTGGAGTCGGGGTCGGGCCAGGTGAGGCCGTCGGGGCGGGCGGGGGCGTCGAGCCGGGCCAGCACCTCGTCGATCTCGGCGTCCGAGCGGGCGGTGACGGTCTCCACCCGGGCGCCCCGGGCGGTCAGCGCGTCCGCGCAGGCCAGCACCGGTACGCGCGGCGTCTCGCAGCGCTCCTCGGTCGGCTTCGGCGCTTCCGCGCCGGCAGCCTCGGTCGCGCCACCGCAGCAGGCTCCGCCGCTGCCGCAGCCCCCACCGGAAGCGTCCCGCTCCGAGCCGAGGGTGAGCAGCACCACGTCGTACACTCCGGGCCTCCTGCCTCTCGACGCGACCCCTGCCGGTCCCGCCGTCACTACTTGTTAGCCTGACACCCCGGGCTCGCCAACCGGTCGCCACCTGGCACCCGAGCCTTCTGGAGGCGGAGAAGATGCCAGCGATCGTGCTCATCGGCGCTCAGTGGGGCGACGAGGGCAAGGGCAAGGTTACCGACCTGCTGGGTGAGCGGGTCGACTACGTCGTGCGCTACTCCGGCGGCAACAACGCCGGTCACACGGTGATCACTCCGGACGGGCAGAAGTACGCGCTGCACCTGATGCCGTCCGGGGCGCTCTCGCCGAGCGCGATGATCGTCATCGGCAACGGCGTGGTGGTCGACCCGAAGGTGCTGCTGGCCGAGATCGACGGGCTCGCCGAGCGCGGCGTGGACGTCTCCCGGCTGCGCATCTCCGGCGACGCGCACCTGATCATGCCGCACCACCGGGCGCTGGACCGGGTGGTCGAGCGCTACCTCGGCTCGGCCCGGATCGGCACCACCGGCCGGGGCATCGGCCCGGCGTACGGCGACAAGGTCGCCCGGATGGGCATCCGGCTCCAGGACCTGCTCGACCCGGGCATCCTGCGCAAGAAGCTGGAACTCGCATTGCGTGAGAAGAACCAGCTGCTGTTCAAGATCTACAACCGCAAGGCGATCGACGTCGACGCGACGATCGAGGAGTACCTCCAGTACGCAGAGCGCCTCAAGCCGTACATCGCGGAGACCCGGGTGATGCTCTGGGACGCGCTGGACCGCGGCGAGACCGTGCTGCTGGAGGGCGCCCAGGCCACCATGCTCGACATGGACCACGGCACCTACCCCTTCGTGACCTCGTCGAACCCGACGGCCGGTGGGGCGTGCGTGGGCGCGGGCATCCCGCCGACGGCGATCAACCGGGTGATCGCGGTGAGCAAGGCGTACACCACCCGGGTCGGTTCCGGGCCGTTCCCGACCGAGCTGTTCGACGACAACGGCCAGCACCTGCGCAAGATCGGCCACGAGTACGGCACCACGACCGGCCGGGAGCGCCGCTGCGGCTGGTTCGACGCCGTCGTCGCCCGGTACGCCTGCCGCCTCAACGGCGTCACCGACCTGGTGGTCACCAAGCTGGACGTGCTCACCGGCATGGCGAAGGTGCCGATCTGCGTCGGGTACGAGATCAACGGCGAGCGCTTCGACGACATGCCGATGACCCAGACCGACTTCCACCACGCCAAGCCGATCTACGAAGAGCTCGACGGCTGGTGGGAGGACATCACCAAGGCCAGAACCGAGGAAGACCTCCCGGAGAACGCCCGCCGCTACATCGCCAGAATCGAAGAGATCACCGGCACCCGCGTCAGCGTCGTAGGCGTAGGCCCCGGCCGCGAAGAAAACGTAGTCCGCCACCCCCTCTTCCCCTAACCCCTCCCTCCCCACCGTCGATCATGAAGTTATTGCCGCCCACCTCGGCGTGTCGGCGCAATAACTTCATGATCGACGCACCCGGGCTAGTGGGAGGTTGTCCACAGGGGGGAGGGGTCTTCCACAGGGGGTTTTGGGGGGCTTTGCTGACCGGGACAGTCGGTTGGTGTGGATGCGTTGGCGGTGGTGCGGCGGGTCGCGGCTCTGCGGGACGGAATTGTCACGCTGGCGCAGGCGCGGGCGGCCGGCTTCACGGTGCACGAGGTGCAGCGACTGTGCCGGGCGGGCCGTTGGCGTGCGGTGGCCCGGGCCTGCTACCTGGTCGACGCCGACCTGCATGACGGCGTACCGAGGAAGGCGCGGATTCGTGCGGCCGTCGCCTCCTTCGGTCCCGCGGCGGCTGCCGTCCTGCGGACCGCTGCCGAGCTGCACGGTATTGCCGGGTGTCGGTCGACCGAGGAGATCCATCTGTCGGTCCCGGGTCGGGTGGCCCGGCCTGCCCGACTGGCTCATCCGGAAGTGGTCGTCCATCAACTGGCCATTGGCGTGCGGCAGTTGGTTCGGATCGACGGCATCCCGGCCAGCGCCCCGTTGCGCACGGTCGCTGACCTGATCCTGAGCGAGGACCGCTATCCGGCGGTCTCGGTGCTCGACTCGGCCCTGAATCGCCGGCTCGTGACCGAGGACGATCTGCTGGGTGCCGCTCGACTCATCCGTGGTCGGCGAGGCGCCGTAGCCGCCCGTGGCTATCTGGCGGAGGCGGACGGTCGAGCGCAGTCGCCGCTGGAGACCCGGGCTCGCCTGCGCTGCGTCGACGGCAAGGTTCCGCCGGACACTCTGCAGTTGGCGGTGCGGGACGACGACGGCTACCTGCTCGGCATCGGGGACCTGGGCTGGCGTGGTCCCAGGGTGATCGCCGAAGCCGACGGCCGAGTCGCACACGACACCCCCGAGGCGGTCTTCGCCGACCGCCGCAGACAGAACCGGCTGATCAACGCCGGCTGGTCCATCCTCCGCTTCACCTGGCAGGACACCCTCGACCCCACCTACATCCCCCGGACCGTCCGCCAAGCCATCGCCGCCGCCGGTCGTCCCCGTTGATCATGAAGTTGTTGCCGTGGCGCGCCGGGCGGCGTCAAGTGGTGAGTGCAATCGTCAGGGCGCGATGAGTTGAGCCAGGCGCTGGGTTGGGGTTGCCCAGCTCAGCGTCTGGCGGGGGCGGGTGTTCAGTTCGTGGGCGACTTCGTCGA
>NZ_JAGPYL010000107.1:0-21830 GCF_018070095.1 Micromonospora sp. U56 | reverse complement strand
CGACCCGGCTGCCCGCCCCTCGGGGCGGGCCCGCCTGGCCAGCCGCGCCCGCCGCCGGGTGCCGGTGATCCTGGTACGCCGCGGCCGGCGCAGCTCCCGGCGCAGCGGCGGACGGACCTCGGCCACCCCGGCCAGCGCCGCCTGGCGCACCATCCGGTTGGCGTCCTCCGGATCGCACCCCGCGCCCCGCAGCAGGTCGCTGGCGGCGGTACGAAGGTCGGTGACGAGGGCGTCCCCGTACGACCGCACCCCCTCCGCCCAGGCCCGGCCGGCGAGGTGGGCGCATTCCCGGACCAGCTGCCGGGTCCGCTCGGGCTCCTGATCGGCCCGGCTCTCCCGGCGCAGCTCGGCCACGCCGTCACCCAACCGACGAACCGCCCGGGGCAGGCACACCGGGACGGGTTCGCCGTACTGGAGGGCGGTCGCGCTCCAGCGGGCCAGGGCCCGGCTGGTGAGGATCAGGCGCTCCAGGTGGTCGGCGCTGCGGGCGTAGCGGTGGAACCGCGCCCGGCGGTGCCAGCGGGCCGGCGCCAGCGTCACCACCTCCTCCGCCCCGCTGAGCGACTCGTTCAGCCGCCCGATGTCCGCGTCCAGCCCCCGCAGCCGGCCCAACGCCCGGATCGCGGCGTCGACGTCCCGGCGGGACAGGGCGTCGGCCACCGCGTACAGCTGCTCGGTGACGGCGGCGAAGAGCGGCGCGGCCGCCCGGTCCACCACCCGCAGCGGATTGATCGGCAGCAGCAGCGCCACCACCAGCAGACCTACCGCGCCGCCGACCAGCGCGTCGAAGACCCGGGGCAGCTCGAGGCCCCGTTCCATCGGGGCGAGCGTTGCGATCAGGACGGCGGTACCGCCGGCCTGCCCGACCAGGGCCCCGCCCCGGCCGGCCACCAGCAACGCGCTGGCGATCGCCAGCGCGACCACCGCCCCGGTCTGCCAGGGCCCGGAGCCGAGCAGGAACCGCAGCCCGTCACCGATCATGATGCCGATCCCGACTCCAGCCAGCAGTTCGAAGGTACGGCGGGCCCGCTGCCCGATGGCGGTGGCGATGGTGCCGACCGCCGCGGCCGGGGCGAAGACGTGCGCACCGGGGCCGAGCAGGTGCTGGGCGATCAGGGCCGCCAGCGCCGCGGCCAGTCCGGCCTGCACCGCGATCACGACGGTCACCTCGAGCTGGCGCAGCCGCACCCGGCCGCCCGCGCCGCCGCGCCGCCGCGCCGGCGGGCCTCGGCCATCGACCGGACGGTCCGCTCGGCGACCGCGTCGAGCGCTGAGCGCGCGGGACCGTCGCCCGGACGACGATGGGCCATGGCGGCGGTTACCCGGCAGGCACCCGTCCAACCTCCCGCCACCGCAGGCGCCCGTGACGAGGGCGGGGCGTCCCGATCGGGCCGGCGGGGGCGGTGTCGCCGCTCGGGGTGGGCGGGCCGAACCCGTTCAGGCCCCGGGATCACCGCTCAGGCGGGTACGGCGGGCCTTGGACCCGGCCTCGTACGCGGCCCGGGCGGCCCGCGTCCGCGCGGTGGTCGAGACGGCGGCGACCGGCACGTCCCACCAGGCGCCGCCGTCCGGGCCGGCCTCGAACGGGTCGGTCTCGACGTGGACGACCGTGGTGCGCTCCGCCGCCCGGGCGGTGGCCAGCGCGGCCCGCAGCTGCGCCGTGGTGGTCACCCGGATCAGGTCCGCGCCGAGGCTCGCCGCGTTCGCGCCCAGGTCGACCGGGAGCCGGCCGCCGGCCCGGTCGCGGTAGGCGGTGCCGAGCCGCTGCGCGCCGACGCGCTCCGAGAGCCGGCCGATCGAGGCGAACCCCTGGTTGTCCACCAGCACGACGACCAGCTTCACCCCTTCCGCCACCGCGGTGGCCAGCTCACTGGGCAGCATGAGATAGGAGCCGTCGCCGATAAGCACGAAGACCTCGCGGTCCGGCGCGGCCAGCCGGACCCCGATCCCGCCGGGGATCTCGTAGCCCATGCAGGAGTAGCCGTACTCGACGTGGTAGCTCTTCGGGTCGGCGCTGCGCCACAGCCGGTGCAGGTCGCCGGGCATGGACCCGGCCGCGCAGACCACCACGTCGCGCGGCCCGGCGGCGTCGTTGACCGCGCCGATCACGGCGGTCTGGGTGGGCCGCGCCTCGGGGTCGGCGTGCCGGGCCCGGTCCGCCACGGCCGCCCACCGCTCGGTCAGGTCCGCCACGGACGCCCGGTACGCCGGCTCGGTGCCCCAGCCCGCGCACGCCGCGTCCAGCGCCGCCAGGCTCTCCCGGGCGTCCCCGACGACCTGCACGCCGGAGAGCTTCGCGGCGTCGAAGCCGGTGATGTTGACGTTGACGAACCGGGCGTCGTCGCCGAAGAGGGTGCCGGAGGCGGTGGTGAAGTCGCTGTAGCGGGTGCCCACCCCGATCACGAGGTCCGCGCCCGCCGCGATCTCGTTGGCGGCGGGGGTGCCGGTGACGCCGACCGCGCCGAGCGCGAGCGGGTGACCGTACGGCAGGGCACCGGTGCCGGCCTGCGTCTCGGCGACCGGCAGCCCGTGCTCCTCGGCGAATCGGCGCAGCGCCGCGCACGCCCCGCTGTAGATCACCCCGCCGCCGGCCACCACCAGCGGCCGCCGCGCCGCGGTGACGGCCCGAGCGGCCCGGGCGACCGCGGCGGAGTCCGGGCGGGGACGCGGCACGTGCCAGACCCGTTCGGCGAACAGCTCCGCCGGCCAGTCGTACGCCTCCGCCTGCACGTCCTGCGGCAGCGCGAGGGTGACCGCGCCGGTCTCCACCGGATCGGTCAACACCCGCATCGCGGCCAGCAGCGCCGCCGGCAACTGTTCCGGCCGGTTGATCCGGTCCCAGTAGCGGGAGACCGGCCGCAGCGCGTCGGTGACGCTGACCTCGTAGGACCGTGGGTCCTCCAGCTCCTGCAGCACCGGGTTGGCCACCCGGGTGGCGAAGATGTCGCCGGGGAGCAGCAGCACCGGCAGCCGGTTGACGGTGGCCCCGGCGGCGCCGGTGACCAGGTTCGTCGCGCCCGGACCGATCGAGGTGGTGCAGGCCAGGGTGCTGAGCCGGTCGGTCATCCGGGCGTACGCGGCGGCGGTGTGCACCATGCCCTGCTCGGTGCGGCACAGGTGGTACGGCAGCTCCGCGCCCGCCGGTCCGGCCAGCGCCTCCCCGATCCCGGCGACGTTGCCGTGGCCGAAGATGCCGAAGCAGGCCGGGATCAGCCGCCGCCGCGCCCCGTCGCGTTCGGACCACTGCCGGGCCAGGAACGTCACCAGCGCCTGCGCCACCGTCAGTCTGGGCATCACGCCTCCCGCGTCGTCGGGCCGGTCAGCGGCAGCCGCGGGTCGACCGGCTGGTCCGCCCAGCTGCCGCGGACCCAGTGGTGCCGGGGGTCGTCCACACAGGCCATGCTCCGCGCCGGGCCGGGCCCGGCCAGCACGTTGAGGTAGTAGAGGTGGTAGCCGGGCGCGGCCATCGACGGCCCGTGGTAGCCGTACGGGACGAGCACCACGTCCCCGCCGCGCACCTCGGCCAGCACCTCGATCGGCCGTCGGGCGGTGCCGTAGACGCGCTGGTAGCCGACCGGGCCCCCGGGGTCGCCGGGCACGCCGCCGGCCACCTCGAAGTAGTAGATCTCCTCCAGCTCCGCCTCGACCCGGCCGTCGTCGTGGGTCCGGTCCTCCTCGTGCTTGTGCGGCGGGTAGGACGACCAGTTGCCGCCCGGGGTGAGCACCTCCACGGCGACCAGCCGGTCGCAGTCGAACGCCTCCGGGGAGCAGAAGTTGTTCACCTGGCGGCTGGCCGGTCCCGCGCCGCGCAGCTCGACCGGCACGTCCCGGGCCGCGCCGTAGCGGGGCGACAACCGGCGGGTCGCGCGCGCCGACGGCAGGGCGAACCGGCCCTCGCCCCGCACCGTCACCGTGGCGTCGCGCGGCAGGTACGCGAAGTCGGTGACTGCCGCGAACACCGAGGCGCGGCCCGCCAGGGTGAGGCTCAGCCCGTCGCAGTGCACCGTCGCCGCGCCGGCCAGCGGCAGGACCAGCATCTCCTCGTCGCCGGTGTCGAAGCTGACCGCGCCACCGGGGGGCAGGGTGAGCACCCGCAGGCCGGCGTAGCGCCAGCCGGCCCGCTCGGGGGTGACCTCCAGCGCCCACGGCGCCCGGGTGGTGGTGCCCCAGGGCAGGTGCGCCTCGACGGCGCTCACGCCTGCTGCCCGGTGGGGAGCAGCGATCCGGCCAGGTCCACGGCGGCCGCCACGTCGTCGTCCGGCGGGTAGAGCAACGCCCGGCCGACCACCAGGCCGCGCACACCGGGCAGCCGCAACGCCCGTGCCCACCGCGCGTACACCACGTCCGGCGCCTCCACCGGGTCGCCGCCGAGCAGCAGGACCGGCAGGGTGGTCGCGGCGATCACCCGTTCCATCTCGTCGATCGCCGGCAGTTTCAACCAGGTGTACGCGGAGGTGGCGCCGAGGGCCTGGCCGACGCTGACGCCCTTGATGACCGCCTCGGGGCGCAGGTCGGCGTGCACCCGGCCGTCGGTGCGCGCCACCCAGAGCGGCTCGACGAGGGCCACCGTCCGGTGCGCCGCGAGGGCGGTGACCGCCCGGGCGCAGGCCTGCAGGGTCGGGGCGGTGCCCGGGTCGTCCGGGTCGATGCGGCAGAGCATCTTGCCGCCGTCGTAGCGCATCGCGGCGATGCTGTCGGCGTCGTACGCGGTGAACCGGTCGTCGAGTTCGAAAGTGGCGCCGGAGAGGCCGCCGCGGTTCATCGAGCCGATGGCCAGGCGGTCCTCCAGCGCGCCGAGCAGCAGCAGGTCCTCCAGGACGTCCGGGGTGCCGAGCACGCCGTCGACGCCCGGCCGGGACAGCGCCAGGCGCAGCCGGTCGAGCAGGTCGGCGCGGCCGGCCATCGCCATCGGCCGGTCCCGCACGCCCAGGGCGCCGCGGGCGGGGTGGTCGGCGGCGATGATGAACAGCGGCCGTCCGTGGTCGGGCCACGGTCGGCGGGTCCGGCGGGCGGCGGCCTCGGCGATCGCCTGTGGCCGGTGGGCGCGGGTGAGGGTCAGCGCGTCGTACTCGGTGCTCACCGGTCTTCTCCTCCCCCGGCGGCGGTCGACGACGCCGGTTCCGACTGGACGGCACGGGCCAGCGCCGCGGTCTCGGCGTGATCGGGCATGGCGGCGGAGCAGGCCAGGCGGGAGGCGACGAGGGCGCCGGCGGCGTTGGCGAAGCGCAGCGTCCGCTCCAGCGGCCAGTCGCGCAGCAGGCCCAGACAGAGCGCGCCGCCGAAGGCGTCGCCGGCGCCGAGCCCGTTGACCACCGTCACCGGCACCGGCGGCACCCGGACGGTCTCGGCGCGGGTGCGGGCCAGCACCCCGGCCGGCCCGAGCTTCACCACCGCCAGCCGGGGCCCGCGGTCGAGCAGCAGCCCGGCGGCCCGCTCGGGGTCGCGGGTGCCGACGGCGATCTCCACCTCGTCGAGGTTGCCGACGGCCACGGTGACCCGCGGCAGCACCTCGGCGACCGCGGCGGTGGCCGCCGCCGGGTCGGACCAGAACATCGACCGGTAGTCCAGGTCGAGCACGGTGTGCGGGCGCCCGTCGCGGGCGACCAGCGCGGCCGCGTGCGCGTCCCGGCTCGGCTGCTGGCACAGGCCGGTGCCGGTGAGCCAGAAGACCCGGGCCGCGGCGATCGCGTCCAGGTCGATTTCCTCGGGGCGGATCTGCAGGTCGGGGGCCGTTGGGGTGCGGTAGAACCAGAGCGGGAAGTCGTCCGGCGGGAAGATCTCGCAGAAGGTCACCGGGGTGGGCAGCCCGTCGACCGGGTGGACCTGGCTGTCGTCGACGCCGAAGTCGCGCAGCGCCCGGTGCACGTAGTCGCCGAACGCGTCGGCGCCGGTGCGGGTGATCACGCCGGCGCGCAGCCCCTGCCGGCTCGCGGCGACGGCCACATTGGTGGGGCTGCCGCCGAGGAACTTGCCGAACGTCTCGACCTCGGCCAGCGGCGTGCCGATCTGCAACGGATAGATGTCCACCCCGACCCGGCCGATGGTGAGCACATCGAGCATGCGGCGTCCTTCCCCGGCCGGCGATGCCGTGCCCGCCGGCCCTGCCCCTGATTGGTAACAGCGCTCTACGAGTTCTGTCAATGTGTTGTCATGACATCCGCCCTCTGCGTTCGGTCACCGCTTCGGTACAGTGGCGCCCATCATCGTGCCCCGAGATCCCGCGCGTGCCCAGCGAGGAGGTGCCGTGACCGGCCCCGAGATCGCGGTCGACCGGAGCAGCCCGGTCCCGCTCTACTTCCAGGTCGCGGAGCAGTTCGCCGCGGCGATCCAGCGCGGCGAGCTGGCGCCCGGCGACCGGCTGGACAGCGAGTTGCAGCTCGCCGACCGGCTCGGGTTGTCCCGCCCGACGGTGCGGCAGGCGATCCAGCACCTGGTCGACAAGGGACTGATCGTGCGCCGCCGCGGAGTGGGCACCCAGGTGGTGCGCGGCGAGGTGCGCCGGGCGGTGGAGCTGACCAGCCTCCACGACGACCTGCTGCGCGCCGGCCAGCAGCCGTCCACCTCGGTGCTCGAACTGGCCACCGTGGCCTGCCCGGCCGAGGTCGCCGCCGCGCTCGGCGTACCGGTCGGCAGCGAGGTGCAGCACCTGCGCCGGCTGCGGTTCTCCGATGGGGAACCCCTCGCGGTGATGGAGAACTGGCTGCCGCCCGACCTGGTCCGGCTCAGCATGGACGCGTTGCAGGCCAAGGGCCTGTACGCGATCCTGCGCGCCGGTGGCATGCGCATCCGTGGCGCCCACCAGCGGATCGGCGCGCGGGCGGCGACCGCCGCCGAGGCGCAGATGCTCGGCGAGCGGCGCGGCGCGCCCCTGCTCACCATGACCCGCACCGCCTACGACGACCAGGGCCGGTACGTGGAGCACGGCGCGCACCTCTACCGGGCCAGCCGCTACTCCCTTGAGGTGACCGTCGCCGAGCGGTGACGGTGGATGTTTCGGGCTCATTTCAGTGACAGGTATTTACGTCGTCAGGCTGTCATGACATTGTGGCCGCAAACACCGCCGGCGGCGGACGTGCGGCCGGCGGGCGACCCGCGAGTCTCTTCGAAGTCTCCTTGCGAAGGGAAGCAGCCCATGACATCCAAGCCGAGACGCGCAGCGGGCGTGCTCGCCGCGTTCACCTCCCTTGCCCTGGGCCTCACGGCCTGCGGCGACTCGTCCGAGCCGGCCGGCAAGGACGCCAAGAACATCACCCTCACGATCTCCGCCAACTCCATCGTGGGCGGCAAGAACTCCGCCGGCGCGGAGTGGATCGAGAAGTGGGTCATCCCCCGGTTCGTCGAGGCGCAGAAGGCCAAGGGCGTCACCGCCAAGGTGACGTTCGTGCCCAGCGGCGTCGACGACGAGCAGTACAAGACCAAGCTGGCCCTGGACCTGCGCTCCAAGGGCGGCGCCGACGTCATCGCGGTGGACGGCATCTGGGTGGGCGAGTTCGTCCAGGCCGGCTACCTCAAGCCACTGTCCGAGGTGGCCGGCGACCAGGCCAACTCCTGGGAGGGCTGGTCGCAGATCCCGGAGACCGTACAGGGCCTCGGCAGCTTCGAGGACAAGCGCTACGGCATCCCGCTCGGCACCGACGGCCGGGTCCTCTACTACAACAAGAAGCTGTTCGCCCAGGCCGGCCTGCCCGCCGACTGGCAGCCGAAGAGCTGGCAGGAGATCCTCGACGCCGGCGCCAAGCTCAAGGCACTGCCCGGGGTGACGCCGATCCAGATCAACGCCGGTACGGCGATGGGCGAGGCGACCTCGATGCAGGGCGCGCTGCCGCTGCTGGTCGGCGCCGGCGGCGAGATCTGGGCCGACGGCAAATGGGCCGGGGCCAGCCAGCCGGTCAAGGACATGCTCGACTTCTACACCAAGATCTACGGCGGCGGGCTGGGCGACCCGAAGCTCCAGCAGGAGGCGAAGGGACGCGACAAGTCCTTCGCGGAGTTCGCCGCCGGCAAGATCGGCATCCTGGCCGAGGGTGACTACTTCTGGCGCAGCGTCATCAACCCCGAGGACGGCATCGCGAAGATGGCCGACCGGGACACCAGCGTCGGGTACGCGATGATCCCCGCCAAGCAGCCGGGGGCCGGCATCCGCGGGCAGGACTTCGTCAGCATGTCCGGTGGCGGGGTGCGGGTGCTGAACCCGAACTCCAAGTTCCCGTCGCAGGCGTGGGAGTTGCTGTCGTTCATGCACTCGGCCGAGGGGGTCAAGGCCGAACTCGCCGGCGAGGCGCGGATCTCCGCGCGGACCGACGTCAACAAGGAGGTCCTCGCCGGCGAACCGATGCTGAAATTCGTCGCCGAGAAGGTGCTGCCGGTGACCGCGTACCGGCCGCCGCTGGCGGTGTACCCGCAGGTGTCGGTGGCGCTGCAGGAGGCGACCGCCGCCGCCGCGTCGGGCCGGAGCGCCGACGAGGCCGCCGGGGCGTACCAGAAGAAGCTGGAAGGGATCGTCGGTGGCGCAGGTAACGTCACCTCCTGACCAGGTGGTGGAGGGGAGGCGCCCGGAGACGGGCGCCTCCCCGGCCCCCGACGCCGCCGGCCTGGGCCGGGCCCGGGCCACCGGGTTCCTCGTGCCCAGCATGGTGCTGATCCTGCTCTTCCTCGTGGTGCCGGCCGCCTGGACGATCTACCTGGGCGTCACCAACTACCGGCTGACCGGCCTCGCCGCCGCCAACCCGGAGATCGTCGGCCTGGACAACTACACCCGGGCCCTGAGCGACGAACGGTTCCGCTCCTCGCTGGTGCTGACCCTGCAGTTCGTGCTCGGCTCGGCGGTCATCGGCCAGGCCGGGCTCGGCTTCGCCATCGCCTTCGCGCTGCGCGACCGGCGCGGCCCGCTGCGCCGGGTGGTCGAGGCGTTCGTCCTGCTCTCCTGGATCCTGCCCAGCTCGGTGGTGGCCTTCCTCTGGATCGCCCTGCTCGACCGGGACGGCGGCACCCTCAACACGCTGCTCGGCATCCCGGGCACGGCCTGGCTGCTCGACCACCCGATGCTGTCGATCATCGTGTTCAACACCTGGCGCGGCACCGCGTTCTCGATGATGCTCTACGCCGCCGCCCTGGAGAACGTGCCCCGCTCCCACCTGGAGACCGCCCGGCTGGCCGGCGCGTCCACCTGGCAGCAACTGCGCGACGTGGTCTTCCCCCGCATCCGCGGGCACGTGCTGACCAATCTGCTGCTGATCAGCCTCTGGACGTTCAACGACTTCGCGCCGTTCCTCATCACCGCCGGGGGCCCCGAGCAGCGCTCGGAGATCCTCCCGGTCTACGTCTACAAGGTGGCGCTCTCCGGCGGTGAACTCGGCTTCGGCGCCGCGATCTCGTTCGTCATGCTGCTGATCAACCTGGTCATCGCGCTGGTCTACCTGCGCATGCTGGGCCGGCGGAAGGAGACGGCGTGAGCAGCGCGACCAGCACGGCGCCCGCGCCGACCACCGACCCGAAGGCCGGCACGGAAGCCGTCCGGCACCTGCTCGGCCGGGTCGCCCGCTACACCTTCCTCTGCGCCGTCCTCGGGTTCTTCGCGCTGCCGCTGCTCTGGCTGGCCACCGCCCCGTTCGACGACACTCCGACGATCACCGCGTCGCTGCCGCGGTTCACCCTGGACAACTTCCGCGCGCTGCTGGACAACCCGTACGCGCTCAGCTCGCTGCTCAACTCCGTCTACCTGGCCGGCGGCACGGCGGCGCTGGTGGTGACGTTCGGGGCGCTGGCCGCGTACGCGCTGAGCCGGGTCCGGGTGCCCGGCCGCGACGCGCTGCTCTACGGGCTGCTGCTGCTCTCGTCGATCGTCACCGGCACGGCCACCATGGTGCCGCTGTTCGAGTTGGCGTTCCGGCTCAACCTGATCGACTCCCGGCTCGGGGTCATCCTGATCCTCACCGGCGGTCTGCTGCCCGCGGCGATCTTCATCCTCAAGGACTTCATGGACGGCACCCCGACGTCCTACGAGGAGTCCGCCCGGGTCTTCGGCGCCAGCCCGTTGCAGATCATGCGGCACATCGTGGTGCCGCTGGTCCGCCCCGGCCTGGCCACCGTCGGGGTGTGGGCGGTCGCCAACGTCTGGGGCAACTTCCTGGTGCCGTTCCTGCTGCTGCGCGGGCCGGAGAAGGCCCCCGCAGCGGTGATCATGTACACCCTCTACACCGAGGGCGGCCAGGCCGACCTGCGGTTGCTCTCCACGTTCTCGCTGCTCTACTCGCTGCCGGTGGCGCTCATGTTCGTCTTCGTCAGCAGCCGGTACGGATTCCGCTTCCACGGAGGGATCAAGCGCTGATGTCCGCCATCACCATGCGCGACCTGACCAAGGTCTACCCCAACGGGGTGCGGGCCCTGGACGCCCTCGACCTGGAGATCGCCGACGGCGAGTTCTTCGCGCTGCTCGGGCCGTCCGGCTGCGGCAAGACCACGCTGCTGCGCACCATCGCCGGGCTGGAGGTCGCCTCCGGCGGCGACGTGCACATCGGCGACCGCGCCGTGACCAACCTGCCGCCCGGCAAGCGGGACGTGGCGATGGTCTTCCAGGACTACGCGCTCTTCCCGCACATGACGGTGCAGGAGAACATCGCCTACCCGCTGCGGATCAAGAAGATGGACCGTCGCGGCCGGGCGGAGAAGGCGGCGGAGACCGCCGACGAGCTGGGCCTGTCCGCGCTGTTGCACCGCCGCCCGGGGCAGCTCTCCGGCGGGCAGCAGCAGCGGGTCGCGCTCGCCCGGGCGATGGCCTGCCACCCGCTGGTGTTCCTCCTCGACGAACCGCTGTCCAACCTCGACGCGCGGCTGCGGCTGGAGGCGCGTACCTTCCTCAAGCGGCTGCAACGCGAACTGGGCGTCACCACCGTCTTCGTCACCCACGACCAGGCCGAGGCGCTCGCCCTCGCCGACCGGATCGCCGTCATGGAGGGCGGCCGGATCCGCCAGGTCGGCACCCCGACCGAGGTGTTCCGCCGCCCCGCCAACACCTTCGTCGCCGGGTTCATCGGCTCCACCCCGATGAACCTCGTCGACGCCGAGGCGCAGGACGGCGAACTGGTCGTCGCCGGCACCCGGCTGCCGATGCCGGAGGACGTGCGGGACCGGGTCAGCGCCGGCGAGAAGCTCGTCTACGGGGTACGTCCCGAGTACCTGGACTACTCCGCCGAACCGGTGCCGGGGGCGCTGAGCGGGCAGGTGGTCGTGGTGGAGAACCTGGGCAGCTTCTCGCTGGTCTCCCTCGACGTGGCCGGCGGGGACGTCGCCGGGGCCGCGGGGACCAGCGTCCAGGTCGTCGTGCCGGAGGGGCGCGAACCCGAACCCGGCGACACCGGCTGGGTGGTGCCCCGGCCCGGCCGGTCACTGCTCTACCGGGACGGCGAGCTGGTGAGCGGGGCGGCGACGGCCGTGCCCGCCGCGCGTACCGGCGCGGAGCGGTGAGCCATGGCGGTGCACCGGGGTAGGTGGACGCTGGCGGACCGCGCCGAGAGCGTGCTGCGGACCCTGCCGGTCACCGTGCCGCCGGGCACCGCCGCGCTCACCGTACGACTCGACTATCCCCGGCAGGCCGGGGTGCTCGACCTGGGCTGCCTCGGGCCGGCCGGCTTCCGGGGCTGGTCCGGTGGTGCCCGCGACGGCTACACCGTGGCCGCCGACTGGGCCACCCCCGGCTACCTGCCCGGTGAGCTGGAACCCGGCGAATGGCAGGTGCTGCTCCGGTTGCACCGCATCCCACCGGAGGGCCTGAGCTACGAGGTCACCGCCACCACCAGCACCACCGGGCCGGACGCCCCGACGCCGTCGGCGGCGCCACCGCGCCCGGACCGCCCGCCGCGCCGCGCGCTGCCCGGGGTGGACGGCCGGCGCTGGATCGCCGGGGACCTGCACGCGCACACCGTGCACAGCGACGGCGCGGCCACCATCGACGAGCTGGCCGCCCTCGCCGCCGCCCGGGGCCTGGACTTCCTCGCCGTCACCGACCACAACACCGTCAGCCACCACCCGTGGCTGCCCGCCGCCTCGGCCCGGTACGGCCTCACCCTGCTGCCCGGGCAGGAGGTGACCACCGACCGGGGACACGCCAACGTGTTCGGCCCGGTCGGCTGGGTCGACTTCCGGCAGGCGCCCGACGAGTGGCTGGCCGGCGCGGAGCGGGCCGGCGGGCTGATGTCGGTCAACCACCCCCTCGGTGGCGACTGCGCCTGGCGGCAGCCGCTGGCCACGCGTACCCGGCTGGCCGAGGTGTGGCACTCCGGCTGGTGGGACCGCACCTGGGGCGCCCCGCTGGCGTGGGCGCGGGCCTGGCGCCCGGACGTGGTGCCGATCGGGGGCAGCGACTTCCACCGCCCCGGCGACGACGCGCCGCCCGGCTCCCCCACCACCTGGCTGCTGGTCGACGACGACCGCGAGCCGCAGGCCGCCGTGCTCGACGCGCTGGCCGCCGGTCGTACCGCCGTGTCCGCCGGCCCCGACGCGCCGCTGCTGCTGCGCCTCGGCGACGAACTGCTCGCCCTCGACGCGGACGGCATGCTGCTCGGCCACCCCGACGGCAGCCACCGCGTCGTCCGCGGCGACCGGTGCCGGCTCCCGGCCGGCGACGGCCTGCACGTCCTGGAATCGCACCGCATGGAGGTGGTCGCACTGTGCAGCTGAGCGGACGTACCCGGGTGGCCGGCGCACCGGTCAACCACGGCATCTACCAGCACGACGACCCGCTCCTCGACCCGGACGACCTGCTGGCGGCCCTGTCCCGCGACGGGTACGACGGGGTGGACTCCGGGCCGATCGGCTACCTCGGCACCGGCGAGGCGCTGGCCGGCCGGCTCGCGGCGACCGGCATCGGGCTCGCCGGCGGCTGGGTCGACCTGCGCTACGCCGACCCGGACGGCTTCGGCGCGGACCTGGTCCAGCTCGACGCGGCGCTCGACGCGTTCACCGCCGTACCGGCCGACGACCCCCGGTTCGCCCCCCGGCCCACGCTGGCCTGCCCCGGCAACCCCGGCCGGATGGCCCGGCCCGGCACGCCGCCCGACCTCACCTCGGTGCTGCCGGCCACCGCCTGGCCGGAGTTCGCCGCCCGGGTGCAGCAGGCCGCCGACCGGTGCCGGGACCGGGGTCTGGAACCGGTGTTCCATTACCACCTCGGCACCGACGTGGAGACCGAGGCCGAGGCCGACCGGCTGCTCGAACTCACCGACATCGCGCTCTGCCTGGACACCGGGCACCTGCTGCTGGCCGGCGGGGACCCGGTCGCGGCGGTCCGCCGCTGGGCCGGCCGGATCGGGCAGGTGCACCTCAAGGACGCCGACCTGGCCGTCCACGAGCGGGTCCGGGCGGCCGGCGGTGGCCTTTCCGACGTGGTCGCCGCCGGTGGCTTCTGCGCCCTGGGAGCCGGCGACGTCGACTTCGCCGGGGTGCTGGCCGGCCTCGACGCCATCGGCTACACCGGCTGGCTGGTGATCGAACAGGACGCGCCGGCGCACGGACGGGACCTCGACCGGACGCTGGCCGACCAGCGCGCCAACCGGCGCTGGCTCGAGGAGGCGCTGCGATGACCGAACCGGGCAAGCGGATCCGGATCGCGGTCGCCGGGCTGGGCATCATCGCCCGTACGGTGCACCTGCCGCTGCTGCAACGCCGCGGCGACCTGTTCGAGATCGTCGCGCTCGGCGACCTCTCCCCCACCCGGGTGGCCGAGCTGGGCGGCCGGTACGGGGTCGAGCCGGGCCGCCGGTACACCGACGCCGCCGCGATGCTGGCCGACGGCGGGTACGACGCGCTGCTGCTGGCGACGTCCGGCTCGCACGGGGAGCTGGCCGCGTCGGCGCTGCGCGCGGGCCTGCCGGTGCTCTGCGAGAAGCCGCTGGCCTACACCCTGGCGGAAGCGGCCCGGCTGACCGAGCTGAGCGGCGGCGCGCCGGCGCTGATGGTCGGCTACATGAAGCAGTACGACCCGGCGGTGGCCGAGGCCGCCCGGCTGCTCGACGAGTGGGGCGGGGCCGAGCGGGTCCACGCCGTGGAGGTGAGTGTGCTGCACGCCGGCGGCGACGGGCAGCTCGCCTTCGCCAACCTGCCGCCGGCCCCCGCCGACGTGCCGCCCGACGAGGTGGCCCGGCTGCGCGCCGCCGACGCCGCGCTGCTCGACGCCGCGGTCGGCGGTGACCCGGGCGCGCGCACCCTCTACCAGATCCTGATCAACAGCATCTCCCACGACCTGTCCCTGCTGCGGCTCTTCACCGGCGCGCCGACCACCGTGGAGCATGTCGCGACCTGGCCGCTGGCGCCGGACGGGCCGGCGGAGCCGTCGGTGGAGATCAGCGGGCGGCTGCCGGGCGGGGCCCGCTACGGCATCCGCTGGCTCAACCTGCCCGACTACCCGGCCTACCGGGAGACGGTGACCCTGCACCACGCCCGGGGCTCGCTGGAACTGGTCTTCCCGTCGCCGTACCTGCTCAACGCGCCCACCACGCTGACCCTGGTGGAGGCGCACGGCGGCGGTGAGCGGCGGGCGGCGTTCCGGTCGGTGACCGAGGCGTTCGAGCAGGAGCTGGTCGCCTTCCACGCGATGGTCACCGCGGGCGCGCCGCCGCTGACCGGGATCGCCGAGGGCGCGACCGACGTACGGACCAGCCAACAGGTGGTACGCCGCCTCGGTGAGCTGACCGGGGCGGCGATCGGCGGAGAGGCGGCCAGCTCATGACACGACCGACCGACATCATCGTCGTGCCGCACACCCACTGGGACCGGGAGTGGTACGAGCCGTTCCAGCGGTTCCGGCTGCGGCTGGTGGCGTTGCTGGACGACGTGTTCGACCGGATGGAACGCGACGAGCGGCAGCGCTTCACCCTCGACGGTCAGCTCGCCGCGGTCGACGACTACCTGGAGGTGCGCCCGGAGCGGCGCGAGCAGGTGATCGCCCTGGTCCGCGCCGGCCGGCTGGCGGTCGGGCCGTGGCAGATCCTGCTCGACGAGTTCCTCTGCTCCGGGGAGAACATCGTCCGCAACCTGGAGCGCGGGCTGACCCGTAGCGCGGAGCTGGGCGGGGCCATGCCGGTGGGCTACCTGCCCGACATGTTCGGCCACACCGCCCAGATGCCGCAACTGCTGGCCGGGGCCGGGCTGGCCCACGCCTGCGTGTTCCGCGGCGTCCCCGACCGGGTCCGCACCCACGCGTTCGCCTGGCAGGCGCCGGACGGCACCACGGTGCGCACCGAGTACCTGCCCGGCGGGTACGGCAACGCGGCCGGCCTGATGGACGACGCCGCGCTGGTCACCCGCCGGGCCACCGACCTGGCCGACCGGCTCGGCGGCTGGCGACCCGAGGGCGCGGGCGGACCGACCCTGGCCATGTACGGCACCGACCACGCGGCGCCGGCCCCGGACGCCCCCGACCTGCTCGCCGCCGCCGACGTCGACGGCATCCGGTTCCGGCTCGGCACGCTCGCCGAGTACTTCGCCGCCCAGCCGACCACCGTGGACGGGCTGCCCACCGTACGCGGGGAGCTGCGCTCGCACGCCCGGGCGAACATCCTGCCCGGCGTGATCTCCGTGCGCGCCCACCTGAAGCAGGCGATGGGTCGCGCCGAGCGCCGGGTCGAGCGGTACGCCGAACCGCTCGCCGCGCTCTGGCACGACCCGTCGGTGCAGCGCTTCCTGGACATGGCGTGGACCCGGCTGATCGACGCGAGCTGCCACGACTCGGTGACCGGGTGCGGCTGTGACGAGACCGCCGAGCAGGTGGCCGCCCGGCTGGCCGAGGCCGACCAGCTCGGCCGGGCGGTCTGCGACCTGGTGGGTGCCCGGTTGGCCACCGCCGTGCCGCGCGACGGGTACCTGGTGTTCAACCCCGGCCCGACCGCCCGGACCGCGCTGGTGCGCCTCGACGTCGAGGCACCCGACGGCGCGGCGGTGGGGCTGGCCGGCGCGGACGGCACCACGGTGGCCGCGCAGGTCCTCGACCGGGCCCGGACGCTGCTCGCCGACGACCTGGTGCCGGCCGTCGACCTGCCCGGGGTGCTCACCCGGGTGCACGGCCGGGAGCTGTACGGCCAGGAGGTCACCCGCTGGTCGGTGTCGCCGGCCGACGCCACCCTCACCTTCGAAGTGGCCCGGCACGGCGACCCCGCCTTCGACGTGGCGGACGTCCGCCTGGCGCTGGCCGACGCCGGCCGGCCGGACCACTGGCGGGTCCGCATCGTCGCCGCGCCCCGGCTGACCGTCGCCGCGCTGGTCGACGTGCCCGCGCTCGGCCACGCCGCGGTGCGGCCGGTGCCGTTGCCGGCCGACGCCGCCCCGGTGCCCGGCCCGGTCACCGTCGCCGACCGGAGCCTGGACAACGGACTGCTGCGCGTCGACGTCGCCGAGGACGGCACGCTGCGGCTGTCCACCCCGGACGGCGTCACGGTGGACGGGGTGGGCCGGATCGTCGACGGCGGCGACGTGGGCGACAGCTACAACTACGCCCCGCCAACCGCCGACGAGCTGGTCGACAAGCCGCGCGCGGTCCGCACGGTGGTGCGGCACGCGGGTCCGCTGGTGGCCGCCGTGGACGTGGTGCGCGAGTACCGGTGGCCGGTGGCGGCCGACGTGGACGCCGGCTCCCGCGCGGTGGACCGGGAGGCCGTGGCGGTCACCACCCGGGTCGAGCTGCGCTCCGGCGAGCGGTTCGCCCGGCTGCGGATCGAGTTCGACAACCGCTGCGACGACCACCGGGTGCGGCTGCACCTGCCGCTGCCGTCCCCGGCCCGCGCGTCCCATGCCGAGGGCCAGTTCGCGGTGGTGGAGCGCGGCCTGATCGCGGAAGGCGGCGGGGGTGAGGTGCCGCTGCCGACGTTCCCGGCGTCCGGATTCGTGGCCGCCGGCGGGGCGGACGGCGCGCTGGCGGTGCTGCTGACCCAACCCACCGAGTACCAGCTGACCGACTCCGGGCGCGAGCTGGCCGTGACGGTGCTGCGGTCGATCGGGATGCTGTCGCGCAACCGGCACGCGCTGCGGGACGAGCCGGCCGGCCCGCAACTGCCCACCCCGTCGGCGCAGTGCCGGGGCGAGCGGACCGTCGAGCTGGCGGTGCTGCCGTACCGGGGCGAGTGGCACGAGGCGGGGGTGACCGAGGCGGCCGAGGCGTACCGGCACGAGCCGCTGGCCTTCGCCGGCACCGCGCAGCCGTCCGTCGCCCTGCCGGCCCCGGCCACCGGCCTGTCGGTGACCGGCCCGGGGGTGGCGCTCACCAGCGTCCGGGACCGGCAGGGCCGGATCGAGGTGCGGGTGGTGGCCGAGACCCCGACCGACACCGGCGCGGTCATCGGGGCCGGGCGGGGTGTCCGGGGGGCGTGGCGGGCCGACCTGCTCGGCCGGCCGGGCGAGCGGCTGAGCGTCGACGCCGACGGCCTGGTCCGGCTGCCGTTGCGCGCCTGGGAGATCGCCACGGTGCAGCTCGACCTGACCTGAGCGGCGGGCCGACCTGACGAGTGCCCCCGGGTGGGGGAACCCGTCACCGCTCGCCCCGCCGCGCCGTCACCCGGCGGGCGACGGCCAGCAGGTACTCCTTGCGGTCGGTCGGGTCGTGGTCGGAGCGGGGGCGGGTGGGCGGCTCGCCGTGGACCGGGCGGTGGTGGTCGAAGGTGGACTCGAAGATCCCCTCGCCCCGGGTCAGCGTCGGCAGCCGCTGCTGCACGGCGTGCACCCGCCGCGCCGGCACGTCGCCCTCGACCACGTACGACGAGCCCCGCGCCAGCGTCGCGTGGGGCACCGCGTCCAGCCTGGCCAGCACGGGCAGGACGGCGCTGAGCGCGTCGCCCGGGATCTCCAGCCGGAACCGGTGCATCGGCTCCTCCACCCGGGTGCCGGCCCGCCGCAGCGTTTCGACCAGCACCAGCGGGGTGAGGTTGCGGAAGTCCCCGGCGGTGCTGGACATGCTCTTGTCGAAGGTGCCGTGCGAGTGGCTCTGCCGGGCCCATTGACCTCCTCCGCCGCCATGAATGGCAGGGATTCCCTCCGCGCTGCGCGCGGAACGCGCAACACCCGGGTGGGTTCCTGCTTCACCGCGGCCAGCCAGGACAAGACCTGGTCTTACGTCCGCTCCACAAGCGTTTAACGTCTCCGCAAGCCCTGCGGCGACAATGTCACGCTGTGTCCGTCGTGACGCTTCAGAGCTTCCGGAACTACCCTTCGCCCCGCACGTGGCCACCGTACCACCGCCTGTCGACGTCACGTCAACGGTGCGCCGCGCCGCCCCGACCGGGTCGCCGATCCGGACGTCGCCGAGGCCGCGCAGCAGCGCGATCCGGCCGGCGCCGACGGCGTCGTCGCGGACGGTCGAGCCGCGGTCGAAGACCTCGATCCCGGTGACCGTGGCGAGGCGTCCCGCACCGACGGGCAGCCGGTCCCGCACCCGTACGGTGCCACCGAACAGCCGGACGTAGGCGATCCGCTCGCCCGAGGGGCTCCGCTGCACCTTGAAGACGGTGCCGGAGGGCGGGCCGTCGGCGCCGTCCTCGGCCATCGGCAGCAGCTCGGTGAGGCCGGCGATCAGGGGTGCCACGCCGGCGCCGGTGATCGCGGAGCCGGCGAACACCGGGTGGACCGGCGCCTGCCGGGTCTGCGCCGCGAGGACCCGGCGCAGCCGCCGTCCGGTCAGTCGCCGCTCGTCCTCGACGTACTCGGTCAGCAGCGCGTCGTCGTGCGCGGTGAGCAGGTCGAGCAGCCGCCGGGTGAAGCCCGGGTCGGTGTCGGGGTGGGGTACGCAGCGGGCCGCCGGCGTACCGGCGCCGTGCACCGCGCCCGTCGCCACCACCGCGGGGGTGAGCCGGGCGGCGAGGTCGCGCAGCACCCGGTCGGGATCGGCACCGGCCCGGTCGATCTTGTTGATGAAGATCAGGGTCGGCAGGCGCAGCCGCTGGAGTGTGCGCATCAGCACCCGGGTCTGGGCCTGCACGCCCTCGACGGCGGAGACCACGAGCACCACACCGTCGAGCAGGTCGAGGACCCGTTCCACCTCGGCGATGAAGTCCGGGTGGCCGGGGGTGTCGATGAGGTTGACCGTGACGCCGTCGACGACGAAGGAGGCCACCGCGGATCGGATGGTGATGCCGCGCTGCCGTTCCAGCACCATCGAGTCGGTCCGGGTGGTGCCGTCGTCCACGCTGCCCAGGTCGTCGATGACGCCGACGGCGTGCAGCAGGCGTTCGGTCAGGCTGGTCTTGCCGGCGTCAACATGCGCGAGGATGCCGATGTTCAAGGTCTTCACGGAGCGTCATGTCCTTCGGGTTGATGATCATTCCCAAGTGGTTGGACATGAACGCAGCGCGCATCTCTGATCCTTCGCGGTCGGTTGCGTGACCCACCCAGTCGACCAGCGCGTCCGTCGGCCGGCAACCGAATAACGCCGTCGACCCCGACCCCGGGCCGGCGCTGGTGGACCGCGAGCCAAATCTCTCCTTTCGGAGCTAAAGGTACGCATCGATCTGGGGCGCGTGTCCTGGCGCGGCGCGAGTGGTTGTACTCGACGTGACGGCACACTCACCCACCACCATGCCGGCTCGCGCGCCCCGCTGGCGGGTCACCTGGGCGGAGCGCGAGAACGAGCGCCGGCGGCGCTCGTTCGACAGCGCGACCGCGGCCTGGCAACGGCGCAACGACCACCTGGTCCGGCTGCGGATCGAGGCCGCCGGCTTTCACGGGTACGCGCACCCGCGGGACAGCCTGCCGATGAACCTGGGCCGTGACGAGGTCGTCTACCGGGTGCAGCCGACCGCGGAGCTGGCCGAGGCCGGGGCGCGGCACATCGCCGGACTGCCCGTGCCGGAGCTGACCGTCACGGCACCGGGCGCCCATCCGCCCCGGCGCGGGCTGCCGACGGGCCTGCGGGTCGTCGACGCGGGGATGGCCGTCGTGACCAACCACCGGGTCGTCTTCTCCGGCGGCGCGAGCTGCCGGGAGTGGACGTACGCGGACATGGTGGGGCCGGCACACCACCCCGACGTCCCACTGACCCTGCTGCACACCGCCGACGGGAGTCCGCTCGCCGGGCTGCGCGTACCGGCCAACGCCGCCGTGAACTTCCGCTTCTACCTCACCCTCGCCTTCGCCGCCGCCACCGGGCAGCGGGCCGCCGTCGCCGCGCAGGTCGACGCCCTGCTGGCCGGGCACCGGCACACGCGGCCGACGCCACCGGCACCGGCCGACCCGGCCCGGGCCCCGCTGACCGCGGTGCGCCCCGACCGCCCGGGTGTCGCCGCCGCCGCCGTCGTCACGCTGGCGTTCGCGACGCTCTCCGCCGGCACGTCCACGACCGAGCAGGCCGGCCCGGCGTACCGCGCGGCTCTCGGCGGCAGCGGCACCGCCGGCACCGACGCGCCGGCCGACGAGTACGGCACGACCCCGAGCACCCCCGCCGCGCCCGAAGCCCCGGACAGCGCTCCGGCCCCCGCGCTGACCGGCCCGCCGTCAACGGCGGCCCCCGACGGCGGCACCCCCCAGGTGGTGGAACCGATGCCGCGCCGGCCCCGGACGAGCGTGGCCGCCGCCGCGCCGGAGGACGCGCCGGCAGAACGAGTTCCCGGCCCCGCCCCGACCACCGTGCCGGCCCCGACCACGCCGCCCCCGACCACCGCTCCCAGCCCGACCACGGCACCACCGGCGCCCGAGGCCCCCATGCTCGACCTCTGCCTCGAACCCCTGAAGCTGCCACTGGTGCAGCGGCTGCTCTGCCCACCGACCAGCCGCTGAGCGGGCGGTGACCCCGTCCGCGTCGCCCCGCCCGTCGACCGGCAACCGCCACCGGCGACCGGCGCGGACGCCACCCTGATCGCCGGCTCAGCGCCCGCGGTCGCGTCGGCCTACAGTGTGCCCATGTGGGAGTCGATCGCTGCGCCGGCGGTGGGTCTGATGGCCGCGATGGCAGCGGCTGTTCCGACGCCGTCGCCGTCGGTGGACGCCGCGCCGGTGTTGACGTCGACACCGTTCGGCGCGCTGCCCGGGCAACAGGTCACCCACACCGTCACGATCCCCGGCAGCGGCACCCTCATGACGACGCGGGTCACGTTCACCACGACGGTCGATCTCGACGGTGTCAACGCCCGAGCCGAGCCGGGTCGGTGCACGCCGTCCCCGCGTACCGTCGTCTGCGACCTCGGTGACCTGCGCCTGGACCCCGCCGGGGCGGCGCCGCGGATCACGATCTCCGGGCGGGTCCGCCCGGGTGCGCCGCCGGGCACGGTGGTCCGCAACCGGGTCGGTGTCACCTCGGTGGAGACCACCGCGACGGGCGCCCGGACCACCAGCAACGCCTACCTGCTCCCGGGCTCGACGGCCACGCCCACCGATCCGCCGCTGCCATCGACGGCCATGGCGAGCGAGGTCCCGCCGCCCGGCCGGTCGATGCGGGTGCCGGCCGTCGCGGTGGCGGTGGCCGGCGCGGTCGCGGCGGCCGCGCTGCTGGCCCGTCGGCGGCTGCGGCGGCGTCCGGGTCCGTCGCCGGCCGATTCGGCTGTAACGACCGGGCACCCCGATCCGATGTAGCAAGGGGACGACACGAGCCGGCGGCAGGAGTACGGCATGGAGCAACGCTGGTGGAGGCAGGCCACGCTGGCGACCGTCGCCGAGGCGGCCACGCTGATGATGACGGCCCTCTGCCTGGATGCAGCAGCGGCGAGCGCCGGGACGCAGAGCGCGGCGCAGGGACCCCTGCCCCTGCCGACCCTGCTGCCCCTGCCGAGCCCGTCGCTGCCCGTGTCGCTGCCGCCGATAGAACCGCCGCAGGTGACGCTGCCGCCCCTGAAGCCGCCCCCGGTCAAGCCACCGCCCCTCCC
>NZ_JAGPYL010000106.1:0-21832 GCF_018070095.1 Micromonospora sp. U56 | reverse complement strand
GTGTCGCGGTGTCCAAGGGGCCGGGACACCGCGACACGCCGCCAACCGCACCCGCGCACGGGCGGGGTGGTCGGGGCGCGGTGGCCGCGCGGCGCGTACTAGCCTCGGATCACCATGGATCTTTCCGACGCCGCGCTGCTGCTCGCCGCCGGTCTCGCCGCGGGCACGGTCAACGCGGCGGCCGGGGGCGGTTCGCTGATCACCTTCCCGGCGCTGATCGCGGTGGGCCTGCCGCCGGTGCCGGCGAACGTCACCAACTCGGTCTCGGTCTGCCCCGGCTACCTGGCCAGCGTGGCGGGCAGCCGGGTCGACCTGCCGCCGAGGCGTTCGCTGGCGACGCTGGTGCCGGCCACGGTCGTCGGCACGATCGTCGGTTGCCTCCTGCTGCTGGCCACCCCGGCCCGGACGTTCGAGGTGGTCGTACCGTTCCTGGTGCTCGGTGCGACGGCGGTGCTCGCCTTCCAGGATCCGCTGCGCGCGCTGGTCGGGCATCCGCGCGACCTGTCGCCGCGCCGCCGTACCGTCACGGTGCAGGCCATGGTCGCGCTGGGGGCGGTGTACGGCGGCTATTTCGGCGCGGCCCTCGGGGTGATGCTGGTCGCCGGCCTGGCCCTGGTGCTGGACGCGACGCTGGCCCGGGTCACCGCGATCAAGAACCTGCTCTCGGCGCTGGTCGGGCTGACCACGGTGGCGGTCTTCTCGCTCTTCGGGCCGGTGAACTGGGCGGCGGTCGCGGTGGTCGCGCCGGCCACGCTGGTCGGCGGGTACGCCGGGGCGCGGCTGGTCCGCCGGTTGCCGCCGGTGCTCCTCAAGATGCTGATCGTGGCCTTCGGCACGGTGATCGGCCTGTACCTGCTCTGGCGGGCGCTGCGCTGATCTCGGTACGCCGATCCACTCCGCCGCCCAGATAGCTGTATCGTACAGGTAGTTCTGTTTGTATGATACAGCTATGAGCGACGACCAGCGCATGGGAGCGGACGACCAGGCCGCCCTCGGCCGGATCGAGACCGAGGTGGCCCTGCTGATGCGTCTGGGCGAGGCGACCCGCCGGGCCACCGGCACCGCTGAGCACCGGGTGCTGGACCGGGCGGCGTACGTGATCCTGCGGCACCTGGACGCGGCCGGCCCGCAGAACGTCTCCGCGCTCGCGGCGCAGCTCAACCTGGACGGCTCGACGGTCACCCGGCAGGTCTCGGCCCTGCAACGCGACGGGCTGATCACCCGCGCCCCCGACCCGGCGGACGGACGCGGCACGGTGGTCTCCCCCACCGCGGCCGGCCTGCAACGGATGGCGGCGGTGCGGGCGGCGCGCACCCGGCTCTACGGCGACATCCTCGGCGACTGGGACACCGAGGACCGGGACACCCTGGCGCGGTTGCTGGGCCGGCTCAACGAGGCGCTGAGCGCCCGCAACCGCCGCCGCTGAGCGAAGCCACCTCGCGCCGCGCACCGGCGAGGACGGGCGGCGGAAAAATGCAGGAGCTGATGACGTGAACGACTCAGCGGCCGGGCGTCGCCACCGATCCGTTCACGTCATCAGCTCCGTGGCGTCTCGGCACAGCGGCCGGCCGCGGGACCCCCGGGTGCCCACCGCAGCGGGCACCCGGGGGCGGGCCGACCTTTACGCCACCGGCTCGCGGGCCGAGTCGGCGTCGCTCTCGGTGCCCGGGGTGACCCGCGGATCGCCCTCGTCGGCGAAGTAGTCGTCCGGCGTGGTGTGGTCCACCCCGTCGGTGACCTTCCCAGCCCGCAGGACCAGGGTCAGCAGCGCGGCCACCACCAGGTTGACCAGCACCGCCACGATGCCCACGTAGATCGTCTTCTTGGTGTCGAAGCCGAACTCGGACAGCGGGAAGGCCGAGCCGGCGAAGTGCTTCTTCCCGGTCACCGGGTTGGCGATCTGGTAGAGCATCCACATGCCCATGCCCATGCCGGCCGCCCAGCCGGCGATCAGCGCGGTGCGGTGGAACCAGCGGGTGTACAGGCCCAGCGCCACCGCCGGCAGCGTCTGGAGGATGATCACGCCGCCGATGAGCTGGAGGTCGATGGAGAACTGCGGGTCGAGGAAGATGATGAACGCCAGCGCGCCCACCTTGACCAGCAGCGAGGTCACCTTCGAGACCTGCGCCTCCTGCGCCGGGGAGGCGTCCCGCTTCAGATACTCCTTGTAGATGTTGCGGGTGAACAGGTTCGCCGCCGCGATCGACATGATCGCCGCCGGCACCAGCGCGCCGATGCCGATGGCCGCGTACGCGACCCCGGCGAACCAGTCGGGGAACTGCTGGTCGAAGAGGACCGGCACCACCGTGTTGCTGTCCACGCTCCCCGCCGTCGCCCCGGGCAGCGGCTTCACCCCGGCCGCGATGGCCATGAAGCCGAGCAGCGCGATCAGCCCGAGCAGCAGGCTGTACGCCGGCAGCGCGGACATGTTCCGCTTGATCACGTCGCGGTTCCGGCTGGCCAGCACGCCGGTGATGCTGTGCGGGTAGAGGAAGAGCGCCAGCGCCGAGCCGAACGCCAGCGTGATGTACTGGAGCTGGTTGTTGGCGTTGAGCAGGATGCCGTCGCCCGGCGCCGCTGACGCCTTGAACTTCGCGTCGGCCGCGTCGAAGATCTCGCCCCAGCCGCCGAGCTTGTAGGGCAGGTACAGCACCGCCACCAGGATCACGATGTAGATCAGCGTGTCCTTGACGAAGGCGATCAGCGCCGGCGCCCGCAGCCCGGACTGGTACGTGTACGCGGCCAGGATGGCGAAGGCGATGATGATCGGCAGGTGTCGGGCCAGGGTGCTCTCCCCGGTGACCCCCATCGTCTTCAACACCGCCTCGATGCCGACCAGTTGCAGCGCGATGTAGGGCATCGTGGCGACGATGCCGGTGATCGCGACCAGCAGTGCCAGCACCGGCGAGTCGAACCGGTTCCGGACGAAGTCGGCCGGGGTGACGAAGCCGTGCCGGTGCGAGACCGACCAGAGCCGGCAGAGCACCAGGAACACCAGCGGGTAGATGACGATGGTGTACGGCACGGCGAAGAAGCCCATCGCGCCCGCGCCGAACACCAGCGCCGGCACCGCGACGAAGGTGTAGGCGGTGTAGAGGTCACCGCCGACCAGGAACCAGGTGATCCAGCCGCCGAAGTTGCGCCCGCCCAGCCCCCACTCGTCGAGGTGGGCCATGTCCCGCGGCGCCCGCCAGCGGGCCGCGACGAAGCCCATCGCGCTGACCAGCAGGAAGAGCACCGTGAAGACGATGATCTCGGTCAAATGGTCACGCCACATCACCGACCACCCCGCTTCTTCGTCATCTGGTACACCAGGGTCGTGGTGGCCACGCCGAGCAGGATGTAGGCCAGTTGCAGCCAGTAGAAGCGCGGGAAGCCGAAGAGCCGGGGCGAGTCAGCGTTGAAGAACGCCGGGATCAGCGGCACCAGGATCGGGACGAAGAGCAGCCAGTTCCAGGGACTGTGGTCCTTCGCCCTGGACGACGCCGTGCCCGCCGTGGGATCCGGTCCCGGCTCGGCCGGTGGTGTTCCGGGATCACTCATCTGCGTCTCCGAAGGGTCGTGGGTCGGTGTGATCGCGCGGAGGCTAACCACCCTGTGACCGCCGTCACGCCACTCGTCGTCGCACCCTGCGCCGAGCGGCAAGTCCGCTGCGCCGAATGACGTGCCCGGCCCTGGACGGGGCAGCCGGGCGGGCCGCGCGCCGCTAGCCTGGGGCCTCACGCGCTGACACGGGGGTGGTGCAGGATGTCGCTGTACGCGACCGAGGCGATGCGGGCGTTGGGCTCCTCCTTCTCGACGTACGCCGACGAGCTCGACCAGCAGACCCGCCCGACGCTGGCCGGGCTGGAGCTGCCGCAGGGGGCCTTCCCGCTCTTCGCGATGTCCGCGGCGGACGACTACGCGCAGTCCCTGGCCGCGGTGGGCGCGGTGAGCACCGCGCTGCGCGACACCTTCGACGCGATCGGCACGGCGCTGCACCGGGTCGCCGGCCACTACGAGCAGTTGGAGGCCGACCAGGCGGCCGGCTTCCAGCGCAGTCACGACTGACCGAGGGGGACGGATGCCGGCGGGCTGGGACGAGGGCGGCTGGACCGACACCGACAGCGACGCGTTCGACACACTGCTGATCCGGGGGCTGGTGGTCGCCGCCACCAGCGGCCTGATCGTCGCGCTGGAGCCCTCCGGGGCCGGCATGGCGGCGGCCGCCCTGACCGGGCTGCTGGTGATGCCGAACGTCGTGGATCCTGAGCCGTGGATCAGCAACTCCGGCACCTGGGGCGAGCTGAAGAACGCGTACGACAGCATGCACGCCCAACTGCTGAGCCAGATCGAGAAGGTCGACGGGTTCTGGCAGGACTCGGCGGCCACCCAGTTCCACGCGTTCGCCACCGGCGATCTGCTGCCGGCCCTGGAGCGACTGGCGCAGACCTGCTCCCTGATGGACTCGTACTGCGCGCAGCTGGCGGCCGGCGTGATCACCACCCTCGGCGCGTTCCTGGTCGCCACGGTCAGCGCCGCCGTCGCCGCCGTGGCCGCCAACGCCGCCGGCCCGGTCTCGCCGGCCGTCAAGATCGGCATCTTCGCCTCCTGGGCGGCCTTCGCGGTCGCCGTGATCGGCCTGCTGGCCGGCTTCGTGATGACGGTCTGGCTCTCCGCCAAGACCCTCGGCGACGCCAACGACGAGCTGGCCAACAAGTTCGCCGACCGGAGCGGGCGGATCGACACCGCCAGCATCCGGCTGCCCGAGTCCCTGAAGATCGTCATCGGCGATCCGGCCGAGTGGGTGCGGCGGTGAACGCGGACGCGGAGGCCATCGCGGCGGCGGCGGACGAGGCGCGCCGCCAGGGCTACTCCGACCCGTCGCTGCGCGCGGTCCGGGAGCGGGTCGACGGCCTCGCCGCCCGGATCGCGGCGCTGCGGGAGGAGAGCGTCGAGGCCAGTGACGCCACCGGCACGGTGACCGCGCGGGTGACCGGCGACGGCGAGGTGGCCGAGGTCTACCTCAGCCCGCAGGCCGTCCGGGACCTGGACGCCGACCAGCTCGGGGCCGCCTGCCTGGAGGCGGTACGCCAGGCCCAGACCCGGCTGTCGACCACCCTCACCGACCGGATCCGGGAGATCACCGGCAACGACGGCGTCGACCAGCCGCCCGCACCCCGGCAGGCGCTCGACGAGTTCCTCCGCGGCACCGGGGCGGTGGGCTGATGCAACGACCGGACCTGAACGCCCTGGCCCGGCAGATGACCTCGGCGATGACCGCCGCGGTCGAGTTCGCCGAGGGGGCCGCGCACCGGCGGCACGTCGTCTCCTCGCCCGACGGCGAGGTCACCGTGGAGATGTCCGGGGCGCGGGAGCTGCTGGACATCCGCATCGACCCCCGGGCCCGCCGTACCGTCGACAACCTGACCCTCGGCGAGCTGGTCACCGAGACGATCCGGGCGGCCGGCCGACAGGTGGACGAGGCCCGCCAGGAGCTGCTCGATTCGCTGCGGATCGGCGACCACGCCGTCGGTGACGTGCTGCGCGACCCCCTGCGACTGGTGTCGCGGCTGACCGAAGGGACGCCCCGCCCGTGACCCGCCCACCCCGCTCGCCACGCCGCAACGCGGCGATCCTCGGCTACCTGCTCGTCGTGGCCACCATCGGCCTGGGCTTCCTCGCCCTCCAGCCGGGGCTGCCGGGCCTGGTCCGGCTCGCCGTGGGCCTGATGTGGCTGGCGGTCGCGCTGCCGTGCCTCTACCTCATGCGCTGGCTGCTGCGCTCCGGTCGCGGCTGACCCGCCGGTCCGCCGCCGGTCAGTGCGCGGCGAGGTGGGCGGTGTCGTTGACGCTGCGTACCGCCACGCCGCCGTCGGGCCACATGTCCAGCACCGAGATGCCGGCCGCGTCGAGGTAGAGCCGGTGCAGGAAGGCGTCGCCGGCCGCCAGGGCGTCGCGCAACGCCAGCTTGATCGGCGAGACGTGCGAGACGACCACCACGGTCTCCCCCGGGTACGCCTCGCGCAGCGCCGCCACCGCCCGGTCGACCCGCTCGGCGACGACGGTGAACGACTCTCCGCCGGGCGGCGCGATCCGGGTCGAGGCGAGCCAGGCGTCCAGCTCACCGGGCCAGCCCTCGCGCACCTCGGCGAAGGTCTTGCCGTCCCAGTCGCCGAAGTCGCACTCGATCCAGTCGTCCTGCGGGCGTACCGGGATGCCGCCGAGCGCCCCGGCGATCGCCTCGGCGGTCGCCGTACACCGGGACAGCGGTGAGCTGAGCACGGCCGCGACGGACGGGGCCAGCTCGGCCACCCGCGCGGCCGTGGCCCGGGCCTGGGCCCGGCCCTGCTCGGAGAGCGGGACGTCGGCGCGGCCGGCGTAGCGGTGCTGCACGGTCCACTCGGTCTCGCCGTGGCGGACCAGGATCAGCCGGGTGGCGGTGAAGCTGGGCCGCGGCTCCCAGGAGGGCTTCATCGTCGCCGGATCGGTCGCGGCGGTCCGGGTGGCGGCGCGGGCGGCGACCTCGCGGGCCTGGGCGCGGGCCGCCGAGTCGGCGGCGGCCACCTCGCGCGGCGGCTCGGCGACGGCGGGGCGCTTGGGCGGCTTGCCGGCGGCGGCGTCCATCGCGGCGTTGGCCAGGGCGTCGGCGTGCCGGTTGCGCTCCCGGGGGATCCAGCTGAACCGGACCGACTCGAAGCGGTCGACCAGCGCGGCGGCCTGGGCGGCGAGCGGGCGCAGCCCCGGGTGCTTGATCTGCCAGCGGCCGCACATCTGCTCGACCACCAGCTTGGAGTCCATCCGCGCCTCGACCTCGGCCGCGCCCAGCTCGGCGGCGGCCTCCAGCCCGGCGATCAGCCCCCGGTACTCGGCGACGTTGTTGGTGGACACCCCGATCGCCTCGGAGCGCTCCAGCAGCACCTCCCCGGAGTCCGGGTCCCGGACCACCGCGCCGTAGCCGGCCGGGCCCGGATTGCCCCGGGACCCGCCGTCGGCCTCGATGACGACCGCGCGCACCGCCACCGGCTACAGACCCGACTCGTTGGTGCGGACCATGATCCGTCGGCACTCCTCGCAGCGGACCACGTCGTCCGGGGCCGCCTTGCGGATCCGGGACAGGTCGGCGCCGGAGAGTTCCAGCCGGCAGCCGCCGCAGCGCCCGGCGGTGAGCAGCGCCGCACCCAGGCCGGTGTCCTCGCGGACCTTGTCGTAGAGGGTGACCAGATCGGCCGGGAGGTCGCCGGCGAGCGGCTTGCGGGCCGACTTCTTGAACTCCTCCTCCTTGGCGATCTCGGCCAGCGTGTCGTCCCGACGCTGCTCGGCCGCCGCCCGGCGCTCGCGCGCCTCGGCCATCCGGGCCTCGATGCCGTCGAGCACGCCCTGCGCGGTCTCCCGCTGCTCCATCAGCTCCAGCTCGGCGTCCTCCAGATCGCCCTGCCGCCGGTTGAGCGAGACCAGCTCGTGCTGGAGCGCCTCCAGCTCGCGGGCCGGGCCGGAGCCGGCGGCCAGCCGCGCCTCGTCCTTGCTCTTGCGGGCGCGGACCTGGTCGATGTCCTTCTCCAGCCGGGCGATGTCCCGGTCCAGGTCGTCCACGGCGACCTGGGCGCGGACCCGCTCGTCCTCCAGCGCGGACAACTCACGGGCCAGCCCCTCCAGCTCGGCCCGCTCGGGCAGGATGCGGCGGCGGTGCGCCAGCTGGGCGAGGGAGGTGTCGATGGCCTGCAGATCGAGCAGGCGGCGCTGGACCTGGGGTTCAGCCTTCACGGTCGGGCTCCTTGTCGTCCAGTACGGGCGCGGCGGCGTGCACGGTCCAGGGGTCGGTGTCCAGGTCGGACACCACGGTCTCGACGCCGAGGTCGTCCCGCAGGTGGGCGGCCAGGTCGTCCAACCAGGGTCGTTCGGTCGCCCAGTGGGCGGCGTCGAGCAGGGCGGGCCCACCTGCGGCGAGGTGCTCGCCCGCCGGGTGGTGCCGCAGGTCGGCGGTGAGGAAGGCGTCCACCCCGGCGGCGGTCGCCTCGGCCAGGAAGGCGTCGCCGGAGCCGCCGCTGACCGCGAGGGTACGCACGATACGCGCGGGATCGCCCGCGGCGCGAACTCCCCAGGCGGTGGCGGGCAGCACGGCGGCGCTGTGCCGGGTCAGCTCGGCCAGGGTCAGCGGGGCGGGCAGCTCCCCGATCCGGCCGATGCCCCGGCCCGGACCGTCGGCCGGGGAGCCGGGCGACGGGCGGTGCAGCGGGCGCAGCCCGGTCAGTCCGAACCGGGCGGCCAGCGCGTCCGAGACGCCCGGGGCCGCCACGTCGGCGTTGGTGTGCGCGACGTACAGGGCGACGCCGGCCCGGATCAGGTCGTGCACGATCCGCCCCTTGTACGTGGTCGGGGCGACCGAGGAGACGCCGCGCAGCAGCAGCGGATGGTGGGCGACGATCATGTCGGCCCCGGCGGCACGCGCCTCGGCGACCGTCTCGGGCACCACGTCGACCACGCAGGCGACCCGGCGTACGGCGGCGGTGGGCTCACCGAGCACCAGGCCGACCCGGTCCCACTCCTCGGCCCAGGAGGGCGGATACCGGCGCTCCAGGACCGCCACCACGTCGGCGACGGTCGGTGGGGCTGCGGTTGTGCTCACGGCCGGTCAGCTTACCGGCGCGGACGGGCCGCCACGGCCTCGCCCGCCGCCCGTGTCCCCCCGGCACAGCCGGCGTGATCGACTCCAGGTCGGCGATGTGGCGGGGTACGCGGTGGTCGGAAACCGCCATGTCGCCAACACGGTGTGGATCAGCCCAGCCATGCGGCCGGGACCGTCAGGCGGCCGAGGTGAGGCGGGACCGGTCAGGCAGTGCCGCCACCGCCGCCTCCCACGGGAAGGCCTGGAGGTGCCGCTCCCCCGTGCCCGGGGCGTGCAGGGGGAAGACGTGGTCGCCGAAGAGCACCGTGGTGCCCCACTCACGCAGCCGGGCCAGGCCGGCCCGGAAGGCCGGATGGGCGGCCATCGCGGCGTTGGTGAACGGCACCGCCACCACCGGCAACCCCATGCCCTGCCCCTCCACCAGCAGGCCGAGGGCGAGGGTGTCGGTGATCCCCGCCGCCCACTTGTTGACCGTGTTGACCGTGGCCGGGCAGACGATCATGGCGTCGGCCGGGGGCAGCAGGTCGGGGTCGCCGGGATTCTTGTAGTGGGTGCGTACCGGGTGGCCGGTCTGCCGGGCCAGCGCGGCCCGGTCGACGAACTTCGCCCCGTCGGGCGTGGTCACCAGGCAGACCTCCCAGCCGTCCTGCTGGGCCAGGTCGACCAGGCGACCGACGTGCCGGGCCAGCGGCGAACCGCAGGCGATGACGTAGAGCACCTCGCGGCGCTCGCTGCTCGGATGCGGGCCGCTCACCCGGGCCGGCACCGTGTTCATACTCCGACTCCCATGTGCCCAGCCAACTCCGCTATCGGCGGAGGCGGCGCACCACGTGTGCGACGCAGCACGTCCGACATCACCTCGTGGGCGATCGGCCGGCAGCGGATCTCCGAGGGGGCGAGCCGGTCGCCGCGCAGCAGCATCTCGCCCGCGTTGGCCACGTCGCCGAGCTGGGCGAAACCCCGGGCGATGTCGAGCAGGTGGTGCGCCCGGCGTTCGGGCAGCAGCGCGTTGAACGCCGGCTCCGGGAGGCGCTGGTGGATCTCCACCGCCCGACCTCCGTCACCCAGTTCGACCGCGGCGGCGGCGCGGTGCAGCTCCAGGTTGGTCGGGCCGAACGAGGTCCAGTAGTGGTTCTGGTCGCTGCCGAGCAGGGTGGCCGCCTCGTGGGCGCCGTTGAGCAGATCGTCGACGGTGGCGGAGTCGCCGATCCGGGCGGCCGCCATCGCGCCCTGGAGCAGCAGCATGCCGTAGACGGAGAGCCGGTCCGGGGAGGCGTCGTTGCTCCCGCCCGGCGCGAGCCGGTTGGCGATGGTGACGTTCAGCTCCAGCGCGGGCCGGGCCCGGCCCATGGCGACCAGGGCGTTGCAGACCCGGGTGGTGGCGACGCCGGCCAGCAGCTGGTCGTCGGCCCGCTGGGCGACCGCCATCGACCGGTCGGCGGCCAGCCAGGCCAGGTCGCACTCGCCCAGCTTGCGCAGCACCGAGGAGGCGATCTGGTAGACCTGGCCGAGCAGGTGGGCCGCCTCGCACGCCTGGTCGCCGCGGTAGCCCGCGTCGGCCGCCTGGGCGTCACGCAGCAGCTTCGGCAGCGCCCGGGTCAGCATCCCGTAGCGGCCGTACTGGTAGGTGAGCCAGGCGTGGTTGACGGCCTTGCGCATGTCGGCCAGCGGCGGCGGGTACGGCGCGGCGTCGAAGTAGGCGCTCATCGAGTCGTACCGCTCCAGGGCGGCCCGGATCTCCTGCACCTCGATCTGGTCGATGCAGTTGAGCGCGTCGGTACGCCGCTCCGGATCCTTGCCGAGCAGCAGCTGCACGTCGACCTGGAGGATGTCGGCGATCTCGTAGAGGACGGAGAACTTGTCGAGCCGGCGTACCCCGCGCTCGACCTTGTCGACCCAGCTCTTGGACTTGCCCAGCCGGTCGGCGAAGACCTGTTGCGACATCTTGCGCCGGCCCCGCCAGTAGGCCACCCGCCGGCCTATGGGTAGCTCGTCCATCCTCTTGCTCCTCCCCCTCGTCGCCCATCCGGTGGATCCCCGGACGGTCCCCCGCGGGTACGGCGCTCCGTCCGTCTCAGGTTTTCGCTGGTCGCACAGGTTGTACGTCGGCCATACGGCCAGTCCTCGTAGCTTTCGTGCAAGTTGCACGGGGCCGTTCGACCGCTCAACGAGCGTGGGTTACGGCAGTGACGGCGTTCGACACGTGCCTGACGGGGTGTCCGGTCGGGGCGAGGGGAGATCACGGATTATGTGGGGGAATGTCGGACCTCGGGTCGCCCAGCTGTCGCCGATCGAGCGGGTCCGGCTGCGCCGGATCGCCGTCCGGTACGCCATGCACGGCTGGGAGGTCACCCCGGGCGCCTGCCTGGCCCGCAGCCGCTTCGTCTGCGGTCGGGCCGGCTGCCCCACCGTCGGCTGCCACCCCGCCCTGGAGGACTGGGAGCACGCGGCCAGCGCCGACCCGGCCCGGGTGGCCACCTGGTGGCACAGCCGGCCGCACGCGGTGCTGCTGCCCACCGGCCGGGCCTTCGACGTGCTGGAGGTGCCGGCCCACCTCGGCCGGCGGGTACTCGACGCGCTCCCGATCCATCCGGCCGGCGCCGCGGTCCGGGGTCCGGTGCTGGTGACCCCGACCGGCCGCTGGATGTTCCTCGTCCGCCCCGGCGACCCGCTGCGTCCGGAGCTGGAGCACTGCTTCCACGTGGTGCGCCACGGGCCCGGCTCGTGGATCGCGGCGCCGCCGACCCGGCTGCCGGAGGGTCCGGTGCGCTGGGCGGTCGCCCCGGAACAGGCACGCTGGCAGCTGCCCGACTCGTACCTGTTGCAGAACACCCTGGTCGACGCGCTGCGGGCCACCGGGGTGACGCTCGCCCCGGAGCTGCTCCCCGGCCAGCTCCCGCTCCCCCGACGGGGTCACTGACCCGCGAATCGGTGACCGGCAGCGTCCCCGCCGGTGCCGGAGTCGTTGAACCGGTGACGGCGCGGACGCGCCGGGAGCAGGGGTACGTGATGGCCAGGGACGACGCGACGGGGCCCGCCGGCGGCGCCGAGCCGCCGCCGCACCACCGGCGGTCGCGCCGCCGGTCGGGCACCCGCCCGGGCGGCTCCCGGCCGGAACGCGCCCGCCCCGCCGGCTCCCGTCCGGCCGGCAGCCCCCGCCCGGCCCGCTGACCCGGGCCGGTCAGTCGGTCAGCGGGAGGCGGGTGGAGTGCAGCAGGCGGCCGTCGTCGGTGACGACCGCGTGCAGCTGGTCGGGGAGGCGGTCCAGCCAGCCGATGCCGGCCTCGCCCATGGCCACCGCCGCGGTGGCGTACGCGTCGGCGACCCCCAGGTCCGCGCCGACCACGGTGACCGAGCGCAGGCCCCGGGCCGGCTCGCCCCGGCGCGGGTCCCGCACGTGCTGGCCCCGGTGCTGCACACCTGAGGTGGCGACGGCCAGGTCGCTGCCGGCGAGGACCAGACAGGTGGCCATCGGGTTCCACGGGTGGGCGACGCCGATCCGCCACGGCTCCCGGGTCGGTGACAGTCCCCGGACCACCACGTCACCCCCGGCGTTGAGGCAGTGGTTGGCCGCCCCGGCGGCGACCAGCCGGTCCGAGGCGACCTGCGCCGACCAGCCCTTGACGTACCCGGACGGGTCGAGCCGGCCGGTCGCGTACGCGTCGAAGTAGCCGTCGGTGGCGGCCCACAGGTCGGCGCAGCGCTCCAGCACCGCCCGCAGGTCCGCCGACGCGTCGGCCAGCCGCAGCTCGCCCCGGTCCAGCCGGCACACCTCGCTGTCGTCGCGGTAGGTGCTGAACCGGGCGTCGACCTCGCGCAGCCAGCCGAAGGTCTTTTCGGCGAGGTCGTGCAGGGTCGCGGCGGGCAGGTCGTCGGCCAGGTCGAGGCTGATCGCCGTACCCATGACGTGCTCGACCCGGCGCAGACCGGGACGGGCCGGCGAGACCGGCACCTCAGCCGGCCCGGTCGATCGCCGCCTGGAGCGACTGCTGGTACGCGTCGCTGGTGGCGGTGGCGTCGCTGACCGTGTTCAGGTCGGCGCTCTGCTGCTGCACCACCTCGCCGCTGGTGCCGCTGTAGGTGCGCTGCACCTCGTCGCTGCGCTGGCCCGACTGCCCGCTCTGCGGCAGGCCGATCCCCGTGGCGTTGACGATCCGGCTGCCGGAGAGGGTGATCTGCACCGACAGGGAACCGTATTCGTAGGTGATGGTCGGGCCGCTCACCGTGCGCAGCGCGGGCTTCGGCGCGGCGGTGGTGGTCCGCGGCGCGGCGGGGGCCCTGGTGCCGGTGGTGGATTGTCCGGCCGGGGTGCGGGGCGCGCCGGAGGTGGGGCGCGCCGCCGGGGTGCGTCCGGAGGCGGAGGGGCGCGGCGCCGGGCGGACCCCGCCAGCCGTGCCCGGGTCGCCGGCCACGGGGGCGACGGACGCCTGGTCGGCCGGGAGGCCCTGGGCGACCTGGCTGGCGCCCGGGGAGCCCTTGAGCGCCACCAGGGCGCTGGTGCTGACGGCCAGACCGGTGATCGCGAGGATCGCGCGACGCATGTCGGGTGCCTTTCTACAGCTCGAACGTGGCGAGGTGGATCTGCCGGCGCGGCACGCCGGCGGCGCGCAGCATCCGCACCGACTCCTCGACCAGCCCGGACGGGCCGCAGAGGTAGACGTCGCGGCGGGCCACGTCGGGCACCAGCCGGCGCAGCCCCTCCGGGTTCATCACCTGGCGGGGGCCGGCGTCGTCGCGGGAGCCGATGACGTACCAGACGGAGACCTGGCGGGCCTGGGCGAGCCAGTCCAGCTCGTGGTGCAGCAGCACATCGGCGGGGGTGCGGGCGCGGTAGATCAGCGCGGCGCCGGGCGGCAGCTCCTCCAGCATCGCCCGCAGCGGGGCGATGCCGCTGCCGCCGGCGATCAGCAGGGCGCGCTCCCGGGTGCGGTGCGCGGCGGTGAAGGTGCCGGACGGTCCCTCCGCCCAGACCCGGGTGCCCGGGTCGAGATCGCGCAGGTCGGCGGTGTGCGCGCCGACCACCTTGACGGTCAGCCGCAGCCAGCGGCCGTTGGCGGCGGCGGAGAGCGAGAACGGGTGCGACTGCCACCAGCAGCCGCGGGTGAGGAACCGCCAGCGGAAGTACTGCCCGCCGAGCATGTCGATCTGGTTGAGCCGCGCGCCGGTCAGGTAGATCGAGATGGTGTCCGGGGTCTCGGCGACGACGTCGGCCACCTGCAGCCGGTGGCGCAGGTTGAAGCGCAGCGGGGCGACCAGCCGCCCCCAGACCAGGGCGGCGACCACGAGCAGGTAGGCGGCGATCCAGCCGGTGCGTACCGGCCCGGGCTGGAAGAGCTGGGCGCCGTTGCTGAACTGGTGGCCGAAGCCCAGCAGCAGGGCCGCGTAGCTGGTCAGGTGCAGGTGGTACCAGAGTTCGTAGGGCAGCAGGGTGCGGATCGCCCGGACGCCGGTGAGGCCGACCAGCACCATGATGCCGGCGGCGGCGAACGCGGAGAGCATGTCCTCGTAGTCGCGCAGCAGCACGCCCACCTCGCCCACCACCGACTGCTCGTCGGCCTCGGCGTAGGCGACCAGCAGCAGCGACATGTGGGCGAGCACCGCGACGAGCAGGGTGGCGCCGACGTCCCGGTGCAGCCGGGAGATCCGCTCGCCGCCGAGCGAGCGTTCCAGCACGCCGAGGCGGCTCATCATCAGCACCTGCACCAGCAGCAGGTAGCCGGCGACCAGGCCGGTGATCCGCCCGGCGGCGGTGAGCACATCGCCGGTGTCGGCCAGCGCGCCGGCCGGGGTGTCCAGCCACCAGGGCAGCACGCTGGCCACCAGCCCGAGCCAGAACAGCGCGGACACCGCCCGTCGGCCGCCGGGCCCGCGCCGGGGCAGCGCCGGTGTCGGGGGTACGGGGGCAGCCGAACGGCCGCCGTGCCGGGACGAGCTCCCGGTACGGCGGCCGCCGGCGTACGTGTCCTGGTACGTCACGCGTACAGCTTCATGGGGGTGTACTTCTGCCTCGGGAAGATCTTGTCCACCTCGGCGTTGGTCAGGCCGAACCGCCCCTGCGCCACGCTTCCGTAGACGTTGAACATGTTGTTGTACTCAGGTACGTCGCCGCTGTCCAGATCGTTCAACCCGTTCCAGGTGCCGAGCAGCGAGCCGGCGAGCTTGCGGCCGGAGAGCAGGGTGACCACCCCGCCGTGGCCGTGGTCGGTGCCGCCGCTGTTGGAGGCGACCCGGCGGCCGAACTCGCTGGACACCATGATGGTGACGTCGGCGGCCCGGTCACCGAGGTCGGTGAAGAACGCGGCCATCGCCCTGGCCAGCTCGTTGAGCCGCCGGTGCAGCTGGCCGCCGTCGCGGGTGCCCTGGTTCTCGTGGGTGTCGTAGCCGCCCATGCCGACGGTGGCCACCCGGACGTTCGCCCCGCCCTTGATCAGCTGGGCGAGCTGCTGGAACGCGGACCCGACGCCCTCGTACGCCACCCCGGCCGCCGGCTGGTACGGCTTGGCCGCGAGCCGCTGCGCCGTGGCCAGCGCGCCCATGCCGTCGAGCACCGCCTCCTGGACGGGGTGGTTGATCCCGGTGAACAGGCCCCGGATCGCCTTCTCGGTGGCCGCCCGGTACTTCTCGTCGCCGTTGAGCCGCAGCGAGCCGACGTTGTTGATCGACAGCGCGCCGTTGGTGCCCACCAGCGACCGGGGCAGCGTGCTGCCGATGCCGACGCTGCGGAACGCGGTGCCCTTGCCCAGGGCGTCGACCAGGCTGTCCAGCCAGCCCCGGCCGCCGGTCTCGTTGGGCAGGCCGCCCAGGTTGCAGGCGTCCGCGGCCTGGAAGTGGCTGCGGGACAGCCGCTCGTCGGAGACCGCCGGGATGAAGCCGAGCTGGCCGGCCTTGAGCCACTGCTCCAGCGGCTGGAACGCGCTGGTCAGCTTGAAGCCGCGGCCCAGGGCCAGCGAGTCGTTGCCGAGCAGCAGGTCGGGCCGGGCCTTGGCCAGCACCGGGTCGTTGTCCGGAGCGACCAGGCTGAGCCCGTCCAGCCCGCCGTAGAGGAAGACGTGGATCAGGGTGCCGGTCTTCGTCGCCGCGAACGACGCCGAGGTGGTGACGAACTGTGCGGTGGCCAGCGCGGTGGCGGTGGCGGCGGCGCCGGCGACGAAGGTCCGCCGGGTCACCCCCCGCCCGTCCTGCTGGGCCTCCTCCAGGTCCTCCAGCCGGCGGTAGCGGTCGGCCTCGGCGGCGCTCTCGGCGGCGACGACGTCGGCCTCGGCGCGCAGCAGCGCCTCGGCCGGGTTGTCGGCCAGCCGCCGCAGGTCGGGGCATTCGGGAGGCAGGGGGAACGAGTGCACAGTCTTCTCCATCGGGTGCCTCACCGGAGGTGGTGCTGGGGGGAAGCGAGGATCGCCCGCGCGACAGCGGTGACGGCCCCGTTGAACGTCGCGTCGACCTTGGCGCCGGCCGGCACGCCGGCGACACCGAGGATCAGCGCCTTCTCCTTGGCGCTCAGCTTCTGGTGCACCAGCCGCTGGGCGAGCGCGTCCACGTACGCCCCGGCGGTCGCCGGCGGCTTCGCCACCAGGTTCTCCGCGCTGGTGTAGGTGAACTCGGTGCGGTAGCCGTTGAGCAGGTCGGCGGCCTCGTTCCAGCCGTTGACCATGGTGCCGGCCGAGGTCCAGGCGACGTAGACGTCCGGGTAGCCGTCCGGCGTGGGCTGGCCCATCGGGTACTGGCCGAGCTCGCGCAGCTTGTCGTGGACCTGGCGCAGCCCCCGGGCGAACGCCGGGCGCCCGCCGTCGGACTTGAAGCCCCGCGACGCCTCGGGCCGGACGTTGAGCGTCCGGTAGGTGGCGATCAGGTACTCCATCGGCCGGCGCACCTTCTGCCCCACCGCCGCCCAGAACTCCGAGGAGCTGAAGAGCGTCATCAGCAGCGGCTTCACCATGCCCTTGTTGACCGTGTACGTCTTGGCCAGCCGGTCCACCAGGGACTTCGGCGGGGTGTCCGAGACGAACCGGGTGGCGAGGCTGCGTGCCACGTACTGGGCGGTCGACGGGTGCAGCGCGATGTAGCGGAGGTACGAGTCGATGACCGCGTCGGCCTTCTTCGGGTCCGCCGAGGCGTTCGCGTGGCTGAAGCCGAGAATCTTGACCTTGCCGAGGTAGTGCTGGTCGGCGCGGAAGACGTACCTGCCGTCCTGGACACCGCGGCCGGTCTGGAGCATGGCCGCCTGCCGCACGTCCTTCTCGGTGTAGCCGCCGTCGACGCCCACCGAGTACAGCTCGAGGTTCTCCCGGGCCAGGTTCTCGTTGATGGCGTCCTTGCGGGAGTCGTTCTGGCTCAAATAGAGCAGCAGGGCGGGGTGCTTGTTCGCGGCGACCAGCATGTCCGGGTAGCTGCCCAGCGCGTTGGCCCGTACGACGTCCCGGTCGAACGAGTTGCGGTAGACCTCGCCGCCGTCGAAGTCGGCGGCGACGTGCAGGAAGTCGTTCCAGAAGTCGACCATCACCTCGAAGAGCTGCCGCTCGGACCAGATCTGGCGGGCGATGGTGGCGTCCACCATCTCCTTCTCCGGCTGCACGCCCTTGTCGTTGAGCTGGTCGCGCCGCTCGCGCAGTTGCACCGGGCTCAGCTTGAGGCTGGGCAGTTCGGCCAGCTTCAGCTCGGCCGGGCTCGGCGCGATCTTCTCCGGGTCGAGCTGCCAACGGAGCCAGCCGTCGATGCCCAGCCGGCGGATGTCGGCGAGCGTCCTGGGCGAGGCGCCAAAGGTGGCCCGGCTGGCGAGGTGCCGTACCGGGTCCTTGGCCAGCACCGTCTTCACCGTCACCGGCGTCTCCGCCGCGGCGGCGGCCGGGCCGGAGAAGGTCCGGCCGCCGGTGGGGGCGTTCTTCTTCAGCGCTGCCCCGGCCCGGGAGCCCATGTAGCTCTCGTTCTGCTCGGTGTAGGTGCGCACCGTGCTCGCCTGCTGCCCGCTGGGACGGGCCGCGGTGCCGTCGGTGACGGTGGTGCCGGTGGCGTCGCCCGCCACCGCGCCGTCGCCGCCGAAGAAGCCGCGCACCGACGAGTTCATGGCGAGGGCGGCGCCGCCGGCGACCACGGCGGCGGTGCCGCCGATCGCGGCCAGGGCGCGCCGCCGGCCGACCCGGCCGCCGGGCTGGTCGCCGTCGTCCAGTGGGGGCAGTCCGGTGCCGGCCGGCTGGTGGAACGACTGCCGGCCCAGGCCCTCCGGGCCGACCCACTGCGGGCCGCGGGAGGCCGGCTGGGTGGCGTATCCGGCGTGCGGCTGGCCGGGGTCGACCTGGCCCTGGTACTGCACGGCGTACGGCGTGGAGCGGTGGACGTCGCGGTGTCCGTCCGGGGTGGGGTGTTGTCCAGGGGTCCAGCCGCGGTCTTCCCACGGTCCGCGCGGTGGCACATTCTGGTCGGCCATGCACCAATCCCGATTTCTTCAAGGCGCCGACACGCTGCGACCGGAGCGGGGCGGAGGGTGCGGCGACTGTTGCCTGAGGGGGTTGCTACGGGAAGGTAACCAAGGGGTGGGGGGCCTACAAGGCGCTCACCAGCGGCTCCGGACGGCACTTAAGACACCGCTCAGCGGGCCCTCCGGCGGCCCGGTTTCCGCCCTGCCGGGCACCGACGTCCGGAGCAGGGGCGGCTCGGTCCTCCAGGGCCCGGACGTAACGTTTCCGGGCCACGCGACGCTTTTAGCCGCGTTCACGGGCACAGCAGAACTTAAGGGAGGGATAAGCCTGCGCTGAGCCGTTCCTGACCCGCGTCCCCGCCACCCCGCTCGCGGCGCAAAGTGGCAGCAGCGGAAGGGCTTGAGCCGCCGCAACAGCGGGTAAGCCGCCGAACCGCTGAAGCCGTGAGGGGAAGGCATCGCCATGCTCAGCAAAGAGGATCAGCGCAGATTCGAACAGATCACCCGGCAGCTCCGGGAGAGCGACCCGAAGTTCTTCGCGAGACTCGACCATCGGGCGCGAGCCCGCCGCGGGCGCTGGCTGATGATCCTGACGATCGTGCTCTGGGCGTCGCTGCCGGCGATGACCGTACTGGCCGGACGCATGGCCGGGGCGATCTGCGCCGTCGTACTGGCGGCGAACGCCGCCCTGATGTGGCGCTTCCGCCGCCGCTGGCTATGACCCGCCGGCCACCACGGCCCGGCACCGGCGCCACGTCGCCCGGAACGAGATCGTGGGCGGTCGGCGTCCACCGCGGACAGCGACTGTCCACGATCCGCCGTGGGCGGCGGGGTCAGGACCGGCCGAAGGTCCGGTACGCCCGGCGCAGCCGCTCCAGCAGACCCGGGCCGCCGATGGCGGGCGCGGGCGCGCCGAGCTGCCGCAGCAGCAGCTCGGGGCCGGTCGCCAGGGTGGGCGGCCGGTCCGGCAGCGGCACCGGCGGCAGCCAGAACCGGTCCACCGCCTCGTCCAGCGGGATCGCGGGCAGTCCGGCGAGCACCCGCGCCGCCCCGGCGGCCGGGACCGGTTTCGCGTTGGATGTCGGGCCGGCGACGGCCGCGTCCGGCGCCCTGTCCGGACCGGACGGTACCGGCGTACCGGCGGGGTCGGTCGCGCCGGCGCGCAGGGCACGCAGCCGGTCCAGCAGCTCGGCCCGGCCACGGCCGCGCCAGTGCAGCAGCTGGAACGGGTCCGCGTCGAACGCCTCGGCGAGCAGGTAGAAGGTCGCCGCCAGGTGCTTGCAGGGCACCGCGAAGTCGGGGCAGCTGCACCGCTGGGTCAGCTCCGCCACCCCGCTCGGGAAGAGCGGGGCGCCGGCGTCGGCGAACACCTCCTCCAGCTCCGCCGGGAGGTCACCGGCGAGCAGCCGGGCGCTGAAGAACGCCTGCGCGGCGAGGTCCCGCTCGACCCGCTCCCAGAGCGCCGCCGGGAACACCGGCAGCTCGATGCCGACCCGGTACGGCTCGGCCCGGGAGCCCTGCACGGTGGCCTCGACCCGGCCGGGCGTCACATCCAGCCGCAACACCTGGCCCTTGCGGGCGTACGACCGGCCACGGGTCAGCCGGGTGCCGAGGGCGAACGACTCCAGCACCTCCAGGAAGCGCCGCGACCACCAGGAGACGCCGATCGCGCCCCGGGTGCTGCGCGCCTTCAGCCCGCCGTCGACCCGCCGGGGTGGTCCGAAGTCGGCGAACCGGCCGGCCGCGCCCGCGTCGCCGTCGGGCGTCGGGTCGCCGGGCGGTGGCGTGCGGTCGGGGCCGGTCACTCGACCACCGCCCCGGCCTCCAGCGCGAACAGTTCGCGCAGCTGGGCGGTGGACAGCTCGGTGACCCACTGCTCGCCGCTGCCCACCACCGAGGCGGCCAGGCTGCGCTTGTCGGCGATCATCGCGGCCACCTTCTCCTCCACCGTGCCGGCGCAGACGAACTTGCGTACCTGGACCCGACGACGCTGGCCGATCCGGAACGCCCGGTCGGTGGCCTGGTCCTCCACCGCCGGGTTCCACCACCGGTCGACGTGGACGACGTGGTTGGCGGCGGTCAGCGTCAGCCCGGTGCCGCCGGCCTTGAGCGACAGCACGAAGATCGCCGGGCCGTCCGGCGACTGGAACCGGGTGACCATCGCGTCCCGGTCCGCCTTGCCGACCCCGCCGTGCAGGAAGAGCACCTCACGGCCGAACCGGGCCGACAGGTGCCCGCGCAGCATCCCGCCGAACTCGGCGTACTGGGTGAAGAGCAGGGCCTTCTCCCCCGCCGCGAGCACCTCGTCGAGGATCTCCTCCAGCCGTTCCAGCTTGCCGGAGCGCCCGGGCAGCGCCGAGCCGTCGCGCAGCAGCTGCGCCGGGTGGTTGCAGACCTGCTTGAGTCGGGTCATGGTGGCCAGCACCAGGCCGCGCCGCTCCATCCCGTCGCTGGACTCGATCTTCGCCAGCATGTCGTCCACGATGGCCCGGTAGAGCGAGGCCTGCTCCGCGGTGAGGTTGCAGAGCACCTCCATCTCCAGCTTCTCCGGCAGGTCGGAGATGATCGAGGAGTCGGTCTTCAGCCGGCGCAGCACGAACGGGCCGGTCATCCGGCGCAGCCGGGCGGCGACCTCGGCGTCCCCGTGCCGCTCGATCGGCACCGCGTACGCCTTCCGGAAGCTGGCGGCCGGGCCGAGCAGCCCCGGGTTGGCGAACTGCATGATCGACCAGAGGTCGGCCAGCCGGTTCTCCACCGGCGTACCGGTCACCGCGACCCGGTGCCGCGCGGGCAGCGACCGGACCGCCTCGGCCTGCCGGGTCGAGGCGTTCTTGATCGCCTGCGCCTCGTCCACCACCACCCGGTGCCAGCCGACCGAGGCGAGCGCGACGGCGTCCCGGGCCGCCACCGAGTAGGTGGTCACCACCAGGTCGGCGGCGTGCACCGCCTCGGTGAACTCGGCGCCGCGCGCCCGGTCCGCGCCGTGGTGCACGTGCACCCGCAGCCCGGGGGTGAACTTCGCCGCCTCCCGCTGCCAGTTGCCGACCAGCGACATCGGGCAGACCAGCAGGGTCGGCCCGGCCGCCGGCGGGTCCCCGGCGAGCAGGGCCAGCAGCTGCACCGTCTTGCCCAGCCCCATGTCGTCGGCGAGCACCCCGCCGAGCCCGAGCGACTGGAGGAAGGCCAGCCAGGCCAGCCCGCGCCGCTGGTACGGACGCAGGGTGCCCTTGAAGCCCGGCGGCGGGTCGAGCGGGGTGAGCCGCCGTTCGGCCTCCCCGGCGAGCAGGTCGCCCAGCGGACCGTCGGCGGTCACCTCCAACACCGGCAGCGCCTCGGGCCGGTCGGCCCCGGACAGGCCGAGCCGGAGCAGGTCGGCGACGGTCAGCTCGCCGGAGGACCGCAGCAGCCGCAGCCCGGCGGCGAGCCGCTTCGGGTCCAGCTCCACCCACCGGCCGCGCAGCCGCACCAGCGGGGTCTTCAGCGCGGCCAGCGCGGCCAGTTCGTCGGCGTCCAGCGTCTCGTCGCCGAGCGCCACCTCCCACCGGTAGTCGACCAGGGCGTCCAGCCCGAGCCCGCCGGCGGCACCGGCGACGGTGCCCGGGGCGGTACGCCCCCGGGCCTGCAACCGGGCGCCGAGTCGCGTCGACGGCCGCTGCCACCAGCCGGGCAGCAGCACCCCCACGCCGGCGGCGTGCAGCACCGGCGCGCCGTCGCGCCGGACCCGGTGCGCGCCCACGGCGTCCAGCTCCAGCTCCTCCGGGGCCGGGTTGCGCAGCGCGGCGTCCAGCGCGGGCCAGCGCCGGCCGGCCCGGCCCCGGC
>NZ_JAGPYL010000105.1:0-22136 GCF_018070095.1 Micromonospora sp. U56 | reverse complement strand
CTCGGCGCCGTTGACGCGGACGGCCGGATCACCGCGCGGGGCCGGGCGCTCGCGGCCGCCGGCGCCCATCCCCGGCTGGGCCGGGCCCTGCTCGACGGCGCGCCCCGGGTCGGCGCCGACCGGGCGGCGGAGCTGGTCGCGCTGCTGGCCGAGGAGGGCCTGACCGGCCGGGACGACGACCTGGTCGCCGGCTGGCGGCGGCTGCGCGGCAACGCCGACCCGGGGGCCACCGCCCGCTGGCGGACGGAGGTACGCCGGCTGCGCGCCGCCCTGCCACCCGCTCCCGGTGTCGGGGGCCGGGACCACCTGCCCGACGACCTGGCCGCCGGGCTGCTGGTGGGGCTGGCGTACCCGGAACGGCTGGCCCGGGTCCGCCGGGCCGGCGGGAGGTCGTACCTGATGGCGGGTGGGACCGCGGCGGAGCTGGCGCCCGGGTCGGGGCTGGCGGGCGTCGACTGGCTGGCCGTCGCGGTGGCCGACCGGTCACCCGGGGCGCCGACCGCCCGGGTGCGGCTGGCGGCGGGGTTGGACGAGGGCACCGCCCGGGAGGCGGGCGGACCGCTGCTGCGCGAGGCGCGGGAGGTCGGCTGGGTCGACGGTGACGTGGTGGCCCGGGAGGTGGTCCGGCTCGGTGCGATCGAGCTGCTGACCCGCCCGCTGGCCCGGCCGGAGCAGACGTTGCTGGCGGCGGCGCTGCGCGACGGGCTGCGCCAGGAAGGGCTGTCGGTGTTGACCTGGACGCCGGCGGCCCGCGCGCTGCGGGAGCGGATGGCGTTCTGCCGGCGGGCGCTCGGCGACCAGTGGCCCGAGGTCAGCGACGGCGCGCTGCTCGCGGCCGTCGACGACTGGCTCGGCCCGGAGCTGGCCGCCGCGCGACGGCGGGCCGACCTGGCCCGGATCGACGTGGCCGCCCCGCTGCGCCGGCTGCTGCCGTGGCGGCAGGCGGCCCGGCTGGACGAGCTGGCCCCGGAGCGGATCGAGGTGCCCAGCGGCTCGAAGATCCGGGTCGACTACGCGGACCCGGCGGCGCCGGTGCTGGCGGTGAAGCTCCAGGAGACGTTCGGCTGGCCGGCCGCGCCCCAGATCGCCGACGGCCGGGTGCCGGTGCTGCTGCACCTGCTCTCCCCGGCCGGCCGGCCGGTGGCGGTCACCGCCGACCTGGCGTCGTTCTGGCGTACCGGGTACCCGCAGGTCCGCGCCGAGCTACGCGGCCGCTACCCGCGCCACCCGTGGCCGGAGGACCCGGGCAGCGCCACGCCCACCCGGCACGCCACACCCCGGCGCCGCTGAACCGGCTCCGGCTCACTCCTCGACGATGTCGGCGATCAGCACGGTGACGTTGTCCGGGCCGCCGGCCCGCAGCGCGAGGTCGATCAGACGGCGGGCGCACAGCTCCCGGTCGGCGGTCTCGGCCAGCACCTCGGCGAGGGTGTCCGGGCGGACCACGTTGGAGAGGCCGTCGCTGCACAGCAGCCAGCGGTCCCCCGCCCAGGGGACCATGGTCGCGTACGTCGGGGAGACGTCCTCGCCCTGGAGCGCCTGGGTGACCACCGCCCGCCGGGGGTGGCTGGCGGCCTCCTCGGGACTGATCACGCCCTGGTCGACGAGCATCTGCACGAAGGTGTCGTCCCGGGTGATCTGCTTGAGCGTGCCCTCCCGGAACAGGTAGGCCCGGGAGTCGCCGATGTGTGCCAGGGCGAGGCAGCTGCCGGTCCGGGAGAAGAGCAGGGCGGTCAGTGTGGTGCCCATGCCCTGGCGTTCCGGATCCTCGGCGACCGCCTGGCGGATCCGCCCGGTGGCCAGCTCGATACCGCTCTGCAGCGCCGCCACCAGAGCGTCCTCGGGGGTCTCCACGTCCAAGGGGGCGATCGCGTCGATGGCGATCCGGCTGGCCAGGTCGCCGGCCGCCATCCCGCCCATGCCGTCGGCGACGGCGACGAGCCAGGCACCGGCGTGCAGGGCGTCCTGGTTTCCGCTGCGGATCAGCCCACGGTCGCTCGTCCCGACGGAACGAAGCTTCAGGGTCATGGGAGGCAGCCTGCCAGGCGAAGGCCGCTGTTGTCTCTAGGAGATCAGGACGACGGGTCGTGGCGCGGCGAATCTCACTGTCCTTCACGTTCTCAGGCCCATCGACTGCGGCCGGAAGGTCATCCAGCCCGATCAATTGACATGGGCGAGATGCGCTGGAAACATCGAGGCGATGCTGGGAGCGCTCCCAGACATCGCTCCCTCCCGACCCCCGCTCCCCCGCCCGGAAGGAATCCCCCGTGATCCCAATCCGACGCCGCCACCTCGCGTTGCTGGCGGCGACCGCCCTGGCCCTCACCGGCGCCGGCGCTGGCGTGGCCCACGCCGAGGTCCCGCCGGACGCCCCCGAACAGCTCAGCAACGGCGACTTCAGCGCCGGTGTCTCCCCCTGGTTCTCCTACGGCACGGGCGCGCTGGACGCGGCCGACGGCCGGCTCTGCACCACCGTCCCCGGCGGGTCGGCCAACCCGTGGGACGCCGGCATCGGCCAGGACGGGGTACGGCTCAACGCCGGCGCGGAGTACCGGCTCGGCTTCGACGTCTCCGCCACCCCCGGTGCCGCGATCAAGGCCGTCCTCCAGCTCGGCAGCGCCCCCTACACCACGTACGCGGCCGTGGGCGCCACCGCCGGCCCCGACAGCACCCGGGTCGAGCAGACCTTCACCGTGCCCGACGACAACCCCGCCGCGCAGCTGATCTTCCAGGTCGGCGGGTCCGCCGCCGAGCAGCGGATCTGCCTCGACAACGTCTCGCTGCGCGGCGGCGAGGCGGCCCCGCCCTACCAGCCGGACACCGGCCCCCGGGTGCGGGTCAACCAGGTCGGCTACCTGCCGGGCGGGCCGAAGAACGCCACCGTGGTGACCGAGGCGACCGACCCGCTGCGCTGGGAACTGCGGTCCGCCGCCGGCGCGGTGGTGGCCAGCGGCCAGAGCAGCCCGCGCGGGGTGGACGCCGCCTCCGGGCAGCACGTGCAGACCGTCGACTTCTCCGCGTACCGCACGCCGGGCACCGGCTACACCCTGGTCGCCGACGGCGAGACCAGCCACCCGTTCGACATCTCCGGCGGCCGCTACCACCGGCTGCGCGCCGACTCCCTCCAGTTCTTCTACGCCCAGCGCAGCGGCACCCCGATCGACGGCGACCTGATCGGCGCCGAGTACGCCCGCCCGGCCGGCCACGTCGGCGTCGCGCCCAACCAGGGCGACACCGAGGTGCCCTGCCAGCCCGGCGTCTGCGACTACTCCCTCGACGTGCGCGGCGGCTGGTACGACGCCGGCGACCACGGCAAGTACGTGGTCAACGGCGGCATCGCCACCTACCAGCTGCTGAACACCTTCGAGCGGACCAGGACGGCGGAGACCGCCGACGGTGGCGCGGCGCTCGGTGACGAGACCCTGCGGGTGCCCGAGCGCGGCAACGCGGTCCCCGACGTGCTCGACGAGGCCCGCTGGGAGCTCGAGTTCCTGCTGCGCATGCAGGTGCCGGCCGGCCGGCCGCTCGCCGGGATGGCCCACCACAAGATCCACGACCGGAACTGGACCGGGTTGCCGCTGGCCCCGCACGAGGACCCGCAGCCGCGCGAGCTGCACCCGCCGTCCACCGCGGCCACCCTCAACCTGGCCGCCGTCGCCGCCCAGTGCGCCCGCCTCTTCGCCCCCTACGACGCGGCCTTCGCCGCCCGCTGCGGTACCGCCGCGAGGACCGCGTACGCGGCCGCGAAGGCGCACCCGGCGAGCTACGCCAGCGCGGCCGACGGCACCGGCGGCGGGGCGTACGACGACACCACCGTCACCGACGAGTTCTACTGGGCTGCGGTCGAGCTGTACCTGACGACCGGGAAGAAGAGCTACCTGGACGACCTGACCGCCTCGCCGCACCACACCGGCGACGTCTTCGCCGCCGGCGGCGCCTTCGGCTGGCAGAGCGTGGCTGCCCTCGGCCGCCTCGACCTGGCCACCGTGCCGAACGGCCTGCCGGCCGCCGAGAAGGCCCGGATCCGCGCCTCGGTGACCGAGGCCGCCGACCGGTACCTGGCGGCGCTGCGCGCCCAGGCGTACGGCCTGCCGCTGCCCGCTGACGCCGGCAACTACGTGTGGGGCAGCAACAGCAACGTCATCAACAACGCGATCGTGCTGGCCACCGCCTTCGACCTGACCCGGAACGCCACCTACCGGGACGGGGCGGTGCAGGCGACGGACTACCTGCTCGGCCGTAACGCGCTCAACATGTCGTACGTGACCGGCTGGGGCGAGCAGCACGCCCGCAACCAGCACAGTCGCATCTTCGGCCACCAGCTGGACCCCGACCTGCCGAACCCGCCGGCCGGTTCGCTGGCCGGCGGCCCGAACGCCGCCCTCCAGGACCCGTACGCCGCGCAGTTGCTCGCCGGCTGCAAGCCGATGTTCTGCTACGTCGACGACATCAACTCGTACGCGACCAACGAGGTGGCGATCAACTGGAACTCGGCGCTGGCCTGGCTCGCCTCGTTCCTCGCCGACCAGGGCGACGCCGGGGCGGTGCCGGCGCAGCGCTGCGCCGCCACGTACCAGGTGCACGGCGCCTGGTCGGACGGCTTCAACACCCAGGTGACCATCCGCAACACCGGCCCGACCGCGGTGAACGGCTGGACCGTCCGGTACGCCTTCACCGGCGATCAGAAGGTCGAGCAGGCGTGGACGGCCCAGGTCAGCCAGTCCGGCGCCACCGTGACGGCCCGGAACCTGTCGTACAACGGGAAGATCCCGCCCGGCGGCAGCGTCACCTTCGGCCTGCTCGGCAAGGCCGGCACCCTCGCCAACCCCACCCCCAACCTGATCACCCTCAACGGCGCCGCCTGCACCCCGTCCTGACCGCTCATTCCGGCACCCCGCGCGCCGGTTTCAAGATCCGCGCAGATCCACGGAAAGAGTGGCCTCCCGGAGCCGGGAGGCCACTCTTTCCGTGAAAATGCGGCCACTCGGGCCGGGGGCGGCGACCGACGGCCGGGGGTCCGGTCCGCTAGCCCGTGGGCCTGCGCATCGCGACCCGGTCGGTCATGTCGAGGCCCAGCGCCGCCTCGGCCGCCAGCACCTCCGCCAGGCCGGGGCCGACCTGCGCCGCCGACAGCTCCACGAACCCGCAACGGGCGTAGTACGGCGCGTTCCACGGCACGCTGCGGAAGGTGGTCAGCGTGAGCGCCGGCAGGCCCCGCTGCCCCGCCCAGCCGGCAACGTGGTCGAGCAGCCGCCGGCCGACGCCCCGGCGGGCGTGGCTGGGGTGGACGCTGAGCTGCTGGACGTGGGCGCAGTCGTCGACCAGGTGCGCCACGGCGAAGGCGATCGGCTGGTCGTCCGGCCCGAGGGCCACCCAGACCCGGCCGGCCCGCTGGCCCTCGCCGAGCACGTCCAGGTCGAGCGGCGGCGCGTCGGCGATGTCGACCATGCCGATCTCCCGGAACGGCGCGCCGGAGGCCACCTCGATCCGTTGCAGGTCGGCGAGTTCGTCCGTCCGGGCCGTTCTGATCCGCTCCACGGCCCAGACCCAACCAGCTGCGGCGCGTGCCGCCCACCGAATTTCGGGCCGCCCGGCCGACCTGGACCGCCCGACTCGGGGCGGCAGCGGTCACACCGCCCGGCCCGCGCCCGGCCGGCGGCGGTCAGGCTGACGAACCGGACCGCCGCGACCGCTTCCGGAACGGCGGCGGTCGGGGCGGCCGGGCGGGGCGTCCGCGCCCGCTGCGGTAGGAACGGACGCCCCTGGGTGTACGGGTCGTACTCAGGCGGGCAGGCCGCCCACCTGGGTGTTGATCCAGGAGCGGATCGACGGCAGGTCGACGTAGATGGACGGGCCGGTGGCGCAGGTGGGGTTGTTGTTGCCGGCCCGGCTGGTGGCGCCGATCAGGTTCCACACCCCGTTGATCCGCCGCACCTGCGGGCCGCCGGAGTCGCCGTAGCAGGCGCCGGAGTTGCCGTTCGTGTTGTTGGTGCAGATCTCGTACGTCGCGTTGATGCCGATGCACCGGCTGTCGGCGACGATGGAGGTGTCGAGCTCGTTGGCGACCGCGGGTGCGGAGCCGCAGCCCCGCTGCGGGCAGGTCTGGCCCCAGCCGATGATCCGGGTGGCCGTGCCGACGGCGCCGGAGGTGCCCGGGATCGGTGCCGGGGCGTAGCCGACCGAGCTGGCCAGTTGCAGCAGCTTCACGTCCACGGACGGATGGCTCACCGCCCTGGTCACCCGGACCACGGTCCCGCCGCTGGTGCGGTTGACACTGCCCACCCGCACCGACGACGGGGTCGAGCAGTGCCGGGCGGTAACCGCCCAGTTCGCCTTGATCAGCGTCCCGGTGCAGCCGGAGACGTAGACCATCCACGGGTAGTTCTCGCTGGCCGGGCGGCCACCGACCACGAACGGCCCGGGGTCCTCGGCGCCGGTCCAGGTGTAGCTGACCCCGGTGGTGGGCGCGGTGAGCGTGCCGCCGAACAGCGAGTTCACCCGGGACGCCTCGGCGGCGCTCGGGTACGCGTTCCGGCAGGACACCGGCGCGCTGCTGCCGGACATCAGGTCGGAGCAGAGCCCGGTACGCCGGTCGGGCAGGCCGAGGATGTGGCCGATCTCGTGGGTGGCGATCCGGGTCCGGTCGTACCCCTGGTTCACCGCCTGCCGGCCCATCCAGACCCGGCCGGAGCCGAGACCGGTCGGCTGTGCCCGGGGCCAGCCGTCGTCGACGTAGATGGTGACGTTGCCGGGGGTGCGCGGCGCGAGCCGGACGGTGCTCACCGAGCTGTTCCAGATCGTGGCGGCCTGGTCGAAGTTGGTGCGGAACTCGCCGGCCCGGCTGGCGTCGTAGTAGACGGTCCGGACGGCCGCCGTGGCCGCCGTCGCCTCGACCGCGACCAGGCCGAGCGCCGCCAGCACCATCGCGAGCAGGGCGCCCGCCGTACGCGGAAGATTGTGTCGTCGGAACATCCGACCTCCCATCGATAGATGTTCATTGATGCTAGACGTATCGATGGATGTCTGTGGAATACCGGATTCGTCATATGCTGGTCATGGATGTGACCGGCGTCGCCCGCTTCGGGTCCCCGCAGGCGGCGACCGGTCCATACGGTCGAGCCGATGACCGTTCACGGGCGCTGGTCGCCACTGCCGCCGCCCGGCCGGCTGCGCACCCTGGCCCTGGCCACGCTCGCCAACACCGTCGGCTCGGGGCTCTGGCTGGCCGGCGCGCCCCTCTACCTGACCCGGGACGTCGGGCTGAGTGCCGCCTCGGTCGGGCTGGGGCTCACCCTCGCCGGGCTGCTGGGGCTGACCGCCGCCGTCCCGCTCGGCGGCCTGGCCGACCGCCGCGACCCGCGTACGCTGCGCGCGCTGCTGCAACTGCTGCAGGCCGCGGTCGCCGGGGCGTACCTGCTGGTCGCGTCCTTCCCCGCGTTCCTGGTGGTGGCGGTGCTGGACGCGCTGCTCACCGCCGGCAACCTGGCGGTCCGCGCCGCCCTGGTCGCCGCCGTCGGTGGACCCGAGGGGCGGGTGCAGGCGTTCGCCACCCTGCGCGCGGTGGCGAACCTCGGCATCGCGCTCGGCGCCGGGCTGGCCGGGTTCGCCCTGGCGGCCGACACGCACCTGGCGTACCAGGTGCTGGTGGTCGGCAACGCGATCACCTATCTGGTGTCGGCGGCGCTGCTGATGCGACTGCCCGGCTACCCGCCCCGGGCGACCCCCGCGCGGGCGACGTCGGGTCGGGCGCGGGCGCTGCGGGACCTGCCGTTCCTGGCCGTCAGCGGGGCGTCGGCAGTGCTGGCACTGCACGCCACGGTGCTCACCCTGGTCGTGCCGCTGTGGACGGTGAGCCGGACCGGGGCCCCGCCGGCCGTGGTGTCGGCGGTGCTGCTGGTCAACACGTCACTCACGGTGCTGCTGGCCGTGCGGCTCGCCCGGGGCTCGGACACCGCCGTCCCGGCCGCCGCCGCGATGCGCCGGGCCGGCCTGGTGCTGGCGGTGGCGATGCTGCTGTACGCGGCCACCACCGGCACGCCGGCCGGGCCGGCGACCGGCCTGCTGCTGCTCGCCACCACCGTCTACACCGTCGGCGACCTGTGGCACAGCAGCGCCGGCGCGGGGCTCGCCTACGGCCTGGCCGCGCCGGAGTCGATCGGGGCGTACCAGGGGGTGGACGGGTTGCTCGCCGGTCTCGCCCGGGCCGTCGGACCGGCGCTGCTGACCTGGGCGGTCCTCGACGGCGGGGTCGCCGGGTGGTGCGCGCTGGCCCTGCTCTTCGCGCTCGTCGGGCTGCTCGTCCCGGCCCTGACCCGGCGGGCTCTCGCCGGCGGTGCGGGGCAGGCGGCGAACGGCCTGCCCGCACCGGCGCACCGTGCTGCCGCTCGACGCAGACCCACCGGCCGGCACTGATCCGGGAAACCGGACCGGTCAGCCGATCTCCTCGTCGACGAAGCACCAGCGCCAGGTCTCCCCCGGCTGGATCGAGCGCATCACCGGGTGCCCGCTGGACTCGAAGTGCTTCGTCCCGTGCTGGTACGGCGAGGAGTCGCAGCAGCCGACGTGCCCGCAGGTCAGGCAGGCGCGCAGGTGCACCCAGTAGTCGTTGCCGATGGCGACGCAGTCCGGGCAGACGTCCTCGGCCTGTGGCTCGGCGTCGCCCGCCTCGGTCAGATGCTGGCAGCTCACTCGTCGGCCTTCCGGGTCAGCAAAGACTCCTCCAGGTCCAGGTCACGGTACGCCCGCACCAGCACCTCCTCCGGTATCCGGCCGGAGTCACGCGCGGCCCGGTACACCTGCCGCTCGGCGTCGATCATCTCCTGCCGCAGCCGGCCGTACGCCTGGGACGGGGTTTCCCGGCCCTCGCCGCCCAGCTGCTCCCAGGCCAGGTTGGTCCGCGCCTCCAGCAGCTCGCGCAGCCGCTCCACCACCGACGACGGCGCGCCGGGCGCCAGCTCGTACAGCCGGTCCCGGGCCGCCTTGCTGGCCTGCTGCTGCACCGCCGCGGCGGAGAGCGCGTCCTGCACCGGGTCGTCCGGCGGCAGCTTCAGCCGGCGGGCCACCATCGGCAGGGTTGCCCCCTGCACCACCAGGGTCACCACGATCACCGCGAAGGCCAGCCAGATGAACAGCTCCCGCTGGTAGGGTCGGTCCCCCGCCAGGGTCAGCGGCAGGGCCAGCGCGGCGGCGAGCGTCACCACCCCGCGCATCCCGGCCCAGCCCAGGACGATCGGCACCCGCGCCGGTGGGGCCGGGTCCCGGCGTCGTACCCGGGGCACCAGCCGGGCCAGGTAGGTGGCGGGGAAGAGCCAGACGAACCGGGACAGGAAGACGGCGAGCAGCACCGCGAGGGTGACGCCGGCCAGCCGGCCGATCGGTTCGTCGAGGTCGCGGACCACCTCCCGTAGTTGGAGGCCGACCAGCAGGAAGACCAGCCCCTCCAGCAGGAACCGGGCCAGCCGCCAGAACGCCCCGACCTGCAGCCGCGAGGCCGCCGACATCAGCAGCGGCATCTTGTGGCCGATCCCGAGCCCGGTCACCACGACCGCGACCACCCCGGAGGCGTGGATCTCCTCGGCGGCGAAGACCACCGCGAACGGCACGATCAGCGACAGCGCGTTGTCCAGCAGCGCGTCACCGGTTCGCTTGTGCAGGTAGCCGAAGACGACCACGCCCAGCAGACCGACCAGGACGCCGCCGCCGGTGGAGCGCAGCACCTCCCAGGCCACCTCCCCGAACTCCACCCGGCCGCCGCTCACGGTCGCGGCGATGATCGAGACACGGAGCAGCACCAGCGCGGTGGCGTCGTTGACCAGGCTCTCGCCCTCCAGGATGGTCACGATCCGGCGGGGCAGCCCGACCCGCCGGGCCACCGCCGTGGCGGCCACCGCGTCGGGCGGCGCCACCACCGCGCCGAGCGCCAGGCAGATCGCGTACGGCAGGCCCGGCATGAGCAGGTACACGACGGTGCCCACCACGAACGCGGTGAACAGCACCAGTCCCACCGCCAGCAGCAGGATCGGCCGCAGGTTCAGCCGGAACGCCGGCACCGACGTCTCCAGGGCCGCGACGTAGAGCAGCGGCGGCAGGATGCCGACCAGGACCAGGTCCGGGTCGAGCCGCACCTGCGGGAAGCCGGGCAGGTAGGACAGGGCGAGACCGAGGACCACCAGCAGGATGGGCGCGAGCACGCCCAGCCGCCGGGCCAGCGCCGCGCCGAACGTCGCGATCGCGAGGAAGACCACGACCTCGAACAGAGCCTCCATGGGTACGAGCCTAGGGGGGCCCGGCGGCGGGACGAGATCAGGCCGTGGTCCGCAGCTTCGGCAGCACCTGCGCGCCGAACGTGTCGATGAAGGCGCGCTGCTCCTGCCCGACGTGGTGCAGGGCGATCTGGTCGAAGCCGAGTTCGACGTACTCCTCCAGCCAGCCGACGTGCCGGCCGGTGTCGGCCGAGATGTTGACGACCTCGGCGACCTTCTCCATCGGCACCTGCTCGGAGACCGCGTCGAAGTGCTCGGCGGTGTCCAGGTCCCAGCAGATCGGCGGGGCGAAGACGTTGCTGCGCCACTGGTCGTACGCGATCGCCTCGGCCTCGGCCTGCGCGAGCGCCCAGCTGACGTGCACCTGCAGGTGCAGCGGGCCGCGTCCGCCGGCGTCCCGGTAGGCGTCGATCATCTGCCGCAGGTGGGCGGTGGGGGCGTTGACGGTGATCAGGCCGTCGGCCCACTCGGCGCACCAGCGGGCGGTGGCGACGCTGACCGCCGCGCCGATCAGGGCCGGCGGCTGCTCCGGGCGGGTCCAGAGCCGGGCCCGGTCGACCCGGACCAGGCCGTCGTGGCTGACCTCCTCACCGGCGAGCAGCGCCCGGATGACGTCGACGCACTCGCGCAGCCGGGCGGCGCGCAGATCCTTGCGCGGCCAGCCGTCGCCGGTGATGTGCTCGTTGCTCGCCTCGCCGGTGCCCAGCGCGGCCCAGAACCGGCCCGGGTACATCGCGCCGAGGGTGCCGATCGCCTGCGCGATGATCGCCGGGTGGTAGCGCTGGCCGGGCGCGTTGACCACGCCGAACGGCAGGCCGGTGGCCTGGAGGGCGGCGCCGAGCCAGGACCACGCGAAGCCGGACTGGGCCTGCCGGGCGCTCCACGGCGAGAAGTGGTCCGAGGACATGGCGGCGTCGAAGCCGGCCCGCTCGGCGTGGATCACCGCATCCAGCAGCCGGCTCGGGTGGATCTGCTCGTGGGAGGCGTGGAAGCCGAACACCGTCATGGGCTCATCCCTACCCATGACGGTGTCCGGCCAAAAGCGGGGCTACTCGGCGTGCGCGCCGGCACCGGCCGATGCCGCGCCCTCGCCCACCCAGACGGTCTTGGTGTTGCAGAACTCCCGCATGCCGAGCGCGGACAGCTCCCGGCCGTAGCCGGAGTTCTTCACGCCGCCGAACGGCAGCTCCGGGTACGAGGTGGTCATCCCGTTGATGAACACGCTGCCGGCGTCCAGGTCGACGGCGAAGCGCTCCTGCTCCTGCGGGTCGGTGGTCCAGGCGTTCGAGCCGAGGCCGAAGGCGGTGCCGTTGGCGACCTCGATCGCCTCGGCGTAGGACGACACCCGGAACAGGCCGGCGACCGGCCCGAAGACCTCCTCCGACCACATCCGCATCTGCGGGTTCAGGTCGGTGACCACGGTCGGCGGGTAGAACCAGCCGGCGCCGGCGGGCTTCTCGCCGCCGCAGAGCACGGTGGCGCCGTGGTCGACCGCGTCCTGCACCTGGGCGTGGATCTCGTCCCGGCCGCGCTCGCTGGCCAGCGGCCCCACGTCGGTGTTCTCTTCCATCGGGTCGCCCACCCGCAGCGCGGACATGTTGGCCGCGAACCTGTCGGCGAAGGCGTCGAAGACGTCGGTGTGCACGATGAACCGCTTGGCGGCGATGCAGGACTGGCCGTTGTTCTGGCAGCGGGCGGTGGTGGCGACCTCGGCGGCGCGGTCCAGGTCGGCCGACGGCATCACCACGAACGGGTCGCTGCCGCCGAGTTCCAGCACCGTCTTCTTCAGCTCCCGCCCGGCGATCTGGCCGATCGAGCGGCCCGCCCCCTCGCTGCCGGTCAGCGTGGCGGCGCGGACCCGCGGGTCGCCGAGGATCCGGTCCACGGCCTCCGAGCCGACCAGCAGGGTGGTGAACGCGCCTTCGGGGAAGCCGGCCCGGCGGAACAGCTCCTCCAGGTAGAGGGCGGTCTGCGGCACGTTGGAGGCGTGCTTGAGCAGGCCGGTGTTGCCGGCCATCAGCGCCGGCGCGGCGAACCGCATCACCTGCCAGAGCGGGAAGTTCCACGGCATCACCGCGAGCACCGGCCCGATCGGCTGGTACCGCACGAAGGCCCGCCTGGCCTTGACCGCGCCGGCGTCGGCCGGTTCGTCGGCGAGCATCCGCTCGGCGTTGGCGGCGTAGAAGCGGCAGGCGGTGGCGCACTTGGTCACCTCGGCCTGCGCCGCGACGTACGTCTTGCCCATCTCGGTGGTCATCAGCCGGGCGGTGGCGTCCCGTTCCGCGTCGAGCAGGTCGGCCGCGGCGTTCATCCACTGCGCCCGCTGGGCGAGCGTGGTGCCGTGCAGGTCCCGGAACGCCACGTCGGCCCGGTCGATCGCGGCGTCGATCTGCTCGGCCGACATCGGCTCGTACGACTTGAGCAGCTGGCCGGTGGCGGGATTGGTGGTGGCGATGGGCATCTCGTACTCCTGTCACTCGAAGAGTGAGTGCCGCACGCCCGGCTCCTCACGGCGGCGCGCGGCGCGGCGGCGCTGGATGACGACCAGGTCGACCACGGCGACCACGGCGAAGACCGCGCACACCACCCCCAACCAGACCACCTCGGCCCAGAACGCCAGCACCGCGAAGACGGTCATGGTGACCAGGCCGAACAGGGCCAGCGCGAGCCGGAGGTTCAACGCGCTGTACGCGTGGCCGACCGTGCCACGGGCACGCCGGGGCTGCGATCTCGTCATTCCTCCGGCCTACCCCGCAGGACGGGCCCTAACCGCCCGCCCCAGCCGCCGCACCGACCGCCGCCGTCCCACCCGCGAACCGGACCTCACGCCCGGTTCGCGGCGATCCCGCCCCGACGTCACCCCGACACCCCGCGAACCGGGCCGGGGCCGACGCGCTCAGGGGTCCGGGTCGGCTCGGAAGGGCGGGGCGGTGATGCCGGCCACGGAGCGGGTATGCGGCGGATGCGGCCGGCGGTGGGTTGCGCTACACCGACGCGCAACGACCGGGCCGACACCGGCGCGGGCGGGAAGGATGAGGGCATGACCATGACCCACGCGGTGCCGGTGACCGTCGCCATCGCCCGGCGCGCCGACCCCGCGCGCGCCCACGAGATGGTCGCCTGGATGCGGGCCGGCAGCGCGCTGGCCGAGAGCTTTCCGGGGTTCCTCGGCATGGGCTGGGTGCAGAGCGCGCCCGGCTCGCCGGAGTGGCACATGCTCTACCGGTTCGCCGACCACGAGACGCTGCGCCGCTGGGAGGAGTCCCCGCAGCGGAACTGGTGGCTCACCTCGGCGCAGGGCATCGTCGAGCACACCCGGGTCGAGCGGCGCACCGGGATCGAGGGCTGGTTCGACCCGCCGGTCGACCACGTGGTCGAGACCCTGGCGCCGGCCGTCGGCGAGCCGGCCGCGCCGGTGTCCCCGCCGCGCTGGAAGCAGGCGGTGACGATCTGGCTGGCGTTCTTTCCGCTGAGCCTGGCCGCCACCCTGCTCACCGCCCGGTTCATCGGCGGGGTGCCGCTGGCCGCGCGGACGCTGCTCATGACGCTCTGCCTGACGCCGCTGATGACGTACCTGGTGCTGCCCCGGATCACCCGGGCGCTGCACTGGTGGCTGCACGGGCAGCGGCCGCCGTGGCGGGCGTCCCGCTGACTCGTCCTATCAAATTTATGTTTCTAAATATTTACTCTGCCTGAAAGTCGACACGGACGGCCCAATCCAGCCGGCCGCCCCCGTAGAGTTACCGCGCTGTCGCTCTGCGCCGCCGGACCGGGGGAACACAATGCCTCGACGCTGGGTCGCCGCCGTCGCCTGCCTGCTGGCGCTGGTCGCCCTCGCGTGCGAGGAGGGCGGCAACGCCTCGCCCCGGCCGACGAGGGAGTCCGGCCAGTCCGGCCTGCCCACCACCATGGCCGCGCTCGGCGACTCGATCACCACCGGCTTCGGCTCCTGCCTCGTGCTCACCTCCTGCCAGCGCAACTCCTGGTCCACAGGGGACGGCATCCGGGTGGAGAGCCACTACCGCCGGCTGCTCGAGGCCAACCCGGACATTCGCGGCCGGGCCCACAACCATGCCGTGCCCGGGGCGCGCGCCGAGGCGCTCGCCGGGCAGGCGCAGGCGGCCGTACGCGACAAGGCCGACTACGTGACCGTGCTGATCGGCGCCAACGACGCCTGCCGCGACGACATCGACACGATGACGCCGGTGGCGACGTTCCGCACCCAGGTCGACCGTGGCCTGCGGGTGCTGCGCAAGGGGCGACCGAAGGCCCGCGTGCTGGTGGTGAGCATCCCCGACCTGTACCGGCTCTGGGAGGTCGGGCACACCGACTCGCGGGCCACCCGGATCTGGCGGGCCGGCATCTGCCCCTCGCTGCTGGCCGACCCGACCTCCACCGCCCCGACCGACCGGGCCCGCCGGGCCAGGTTCCGCGACCGCATCGACGACTACAACGCCCAGTTGAAGGCGGCCTGCCGGGCGTACGGGACGCGCTGCCGGCACGACGGCGGGGCGGTGCACCGGGTGCGCTTCACCCTGGACGAGGTGAACGGGCTCGACTGGTTCCACCCCAACGTGGCCGGGCAGAACCGGCTCGCCGACGTCAGCTTCTCCACCGCCGGCTGGCGACTCTGACGGGCATTCCGAGCGGGTCACCGGGACGCTCGGGCCGACCGGCAGAGCCGGAGACGGAACGGTCGACCGCCGACCGCGGGCGGCGTGCACCGCTGTCGCCCGCCGGGCCCGCGGAACGGCGGCGCCCCGGAGACCGGGGCACCGCCGTGCGGCCGTGCGGGTCAGGAACGGCGGGGCTGCGGCACGCCGCCCCGACCGGCCCGGTAGAGCGCGCAGGCGCGCTCGGCGAGGTCCTTGGTGGCCGAGGAGTTGGCCCAGGTGCCGAGGACGATGGCGGCGCCCGGCACGACCTTGGCGAACATCCGCTTCGCCGCGCGGACCCCGGCCATCTGGGCCAGCCGCACGCCGAGCCGGAGCATCACCTTGCCGAGCGGGTTCTGCGCGCCGTGGCCGAACAGGGCTCCGGCCCGTTCCCGCCCCGCCGCCACGCCCAGGGCCAGCCGGGCGCTCTCGGCGACCTTGTGCACCTTCTGCAGCACCAGCAGGTCGGTGGCCCGGTCCGGGTGCACCGGGTCCACCCCGTACGCGGCGGCGATGTGCAGCACCAGCCGGGCCTGGGTCCAGGCCAGCACGCCGACGTCGATCACCGCGCCGGGGAGTCCGGCCGCGCCGGAGACCGCCCCGGAGAGGCGGGCCCGGTTGACGAACTTGCGGACCGCCTGCTCGGCGAGGTCGTCGGCGGAGACGTCGGGGCGTGCGGCACGGGCCCGAGCCGCCCACTCGGCGGCCTCCGGCCCCAGCCGGCGCACCGCCTCCAGGGCGAGGTGCTCCGGCGCGTACTGCGGGTCCTCCCGCATCCGGTCCCAGAGCCGGGCGGGCGGCGCCTCGGGGGCGTCCGGCTCCCCCGCCCGGTTGGCCGGCGGGGTGACCGCCGCCGCCGGGCTGGCCGGCGGCGGCGTGGGGGTCGTGGGTTCGTCGTCGACGGGGGCGGAGTCGGTCACGGGGGCTCCCGGTGTCGAGGGCGAGCGGGGGACGATCAGCGGCGGCGGCTGGAGAACCGGTTGGCCACCTGCCTGAGCTTGGCCCGGTTCTCCGGCTTGGCCAACTCACGCCGGCCCCGGTCGACCAGCTGTTGCCCGCGCGGCGAGCGCAGGAACGCCCTGATCCGTTGCACCAGTGACATGTCGTCCTCCGTTCGGTGGTCGTGCATCATGTGTACCCCGAACGGACAACCGACAACCGACAACCGGCGCCGATCAGGCCAGGATGGCCTCGACCACCTCGGTCGCCCGCCACTCGTGCTGGGCGTAGGCCCACGGGAACGCCGAGACCTGCACGGCCTGGGCCGCGTCGGTCAGCGCCAGGTACTGCCAGCCGGGGATCTCCAGCAACGCGGAGAGGAACGCCTGGGTGGCGTACTCGGGGTCCATCAGGTCGCGGACCTCGCCCCAGCCGCTGCTGGGCCGCTGCTGGAACAGCCCGACCGAGTCGTGGTCCCAGCCGATGGCCTGGTGGGGGTAGTTCTGGGACTCGGGCAGCACGCCGCTGGCGTAGTTGTAGAGGTTGCTCTCCTGCATCGCGGTGGCCACGGCGATGATCAGGGCCTGTCGGGGCACGCCCATCTTTCGGCCGGCCTTGACGATGGCCGTGGCGTTGTCCATCTGGGCCCGGTCCAGGCCGGCGACGGGGGCGATCCGCTTCGGCTTCGGCTTGGGCTTCGGCTTGGCCTTCTTCGTCGCGGTCGGCGACGGCGAGGCGGTCGGGGTGGCGGCGGGGGTCGGGGTCGCGGTGACCGGGGTACGCGCCTGGCCCCGGGAGGCGACGCCCTCCTGCGCCCGCTCGGTGAGCGCCGGCTGGGCGGCGACCGGGTCGAGCCGGTCGGCCGGCAGGGCCTGCACGCCGGCGAAGGCCGCCACGCCGAGGCAGCAGACCACGCCGGAGGCGAGCGCCACCCGCGACGGGCGGCGGGTCAGGGGGTTAACGAGGGCGCCGAGGCGGGTACGGAGCGAGGGAGCGGCCTGAGTGCCACGGAGAACGCCGACCTGAACGGACGAGGGGGTATCGTCCGAACGGCCAGTCGGGCCCTCGTGGGCGTACTGGTCGTCGATGGTGTCGTCGTCACGCATCCGACGACGTTAGGCAGGCGTTTTACGGGTCACCCACCGTGAGCGAGTGGCCCTCGCCACAATCCGACGGGTCGAACCGGGACGCGTCGGTGGTGCCCCGTGGCCGCGGGGCGTAACCCCGCAGAACCGGCATCTCGGGAAGACTCCCCGGCGGCGGGAGTTCCGGAACGACGGGGTCGGCATCGCCGGCCCGGCCCGCATGATCGACCATATCCCCCGTTGGTATGAGCGACTGGTAGACCAACGGACAACCGCGCCTCGGATGATCAGCGAAATGCGCGCTTCGTCCGTCTTTGCTCGCCAGGATCGCCGCGAACCGCCCGTTGCTGGAATGGATACCGCGGGCGGGTACGTTCGGCGAACCGGGAGCCGTGCGCGCACGGCGGCCCGTACGCGCGTTTCCTCAGGAGGTCCGACCGGTGCTCGACCCACACGAGCTCTACCAGCTCACCGACGATCTGCCCGACCTCGGGCAGCCGGTGCTGATCCAGGCCCTGACCGGCTTCGTCGACGCCGGCAGCGCGAGCCGCCTGGCCCGTGATCAGCTGCTCACCTCGCTGGAATCGCGTCAGATCGCCACCTTCGACGTCGACCAGATCTTCGACTACCGCTCCCGCCGCCCGGTGATGACCTTCGTCGAGGACCACTGGGAGCACTACGACGCGCCGGAGCTGGCGCTGCACCTGCTGCACGACGACGACGAGACCCCCTTCCTGCTGCTCACCGGCCCGGAGCCGGACCTGCAGTGGGAGCGGTTCGTGGCCGCGGTCGCCGCCCTGGCCACCCAACTCGGCGTCCGACTCACCGCCGGGCTGAACTCCATCCCGATGGCCGTGCCGCACACCCGCCCCACCGGGGTGACCGCGCACGCCACCCGGCGCGAGCTGATCTCCGGCTACGAGCCCTGGCTCCAGCGGGTGCAGGTCCCCGGCAGCGTCGGCCATCTGCTCGAGTACCGGCTCGGCGAGGCGGGCCGGGACGCGATCGGCTTCGCCGCGCACGTGCCGCACTACGTCGCCCAGACCGAGTACCCGGCCGCCGCCGAGGTGCTGCTCTCCTCGGTCTCCCGCAGCACCGGGCTGCTGCTGCCCAGCGACAGTCTGCGCACGGCCGCCGAGGTGGTGCGGGTCGAGATCGACCGGCAGGTCGCGCAGACCGACGAGGCCGCCGCGCTGGTCCAGGCCCTGGAGGAGCAGTACGACGCGTTCGCCCGTGGGCGCGGCGAGAAGAACCTGCTGGCCGCCGAGGCCGGGCCGCTGCCCACCGCCGACGAGCTCGGCGCCGAGCTGGAGCGGTTCCTGGCCGAGCAGACCCGACCCGGCGACACCCCGAACGGCTGACCCGGCCGACCGCTGAACAACCGGCGGTCGGCGCCGTCACCAACCGCGCCGGCCGCCCTGGCTGGCCCAGCCGGCACTGACCGAATACGGCCGATCGCTGTCCTCGCGATGCCGGCCCGCCCGCCGCCAGATTCGAGCCGATCATGCGGCGCGCCGGGGCGGCTGGCCCGGCGTGCCGGGGCCGGATACGGCAGGCTGAAGGCATGCGTCTGGCGACCTGGAACGTGAACTCGGTGAAGGCCCGCCTGCCCCGGCTGCTCGACTGGCTGGCCACCACCGGCCCGGACGTGGTCTGCCTGCAGGAGACCAAGTGTCCCGACGGTGCCTTTCCCAGCGCCGAGGTGGGCGCGCTGGGCTACGAGGTGGCCAGCCACAGCGACGGCCGGTGGAACGGGGTGGCGATCCTGTCCCGGGTCGGGCTGGCCGACGTGGCGGTCGGATTCCCCGGCGAGCCCGGCTTCCCCGAACCGGAGGCCCGGGCCATCTCGGCCAACTGCGACGGGGTCCGGGTCTGGTCGGTGTACGTCCCGAACGGCCGCTCCCCCGACGACCCGCACTACGCGTACAAGCTGGCCTGGTTCGCCGCGCTGCGGGATGCGCTGGAGCCGGAGCTGGCCGGTGGGGCGCCGGTGGCGGTCTGCGGCGACTTCAACGTCGCACCGACCGACGCCGACGTCTGGGATCCGGCGCTCTTCGTCACCTCCACCCACGTCACGCCGGCCGAGCGGGCCGCCCTGGCGGCGCTGCGCGACCTCGGGCTGGTCGACGTGGTGCCGACCCCGATGAAGGGCCCGCACCCCTTCACGTACTGGGACTACCGGGCCGGGATGTTCCACCAGAACAAGGGCATGCGGATCGACCTCGTCTACGCCTCCGCGCCGTTCGCCCGGGCGGTCCGCTCCGCGTACGTCGACCGGGAGGCCCGCAAGGGCAAGGGCCCGTCCGACCACGCCCCGATCGTGGTCGACGCCGAGCTGGTGCCGGCCGTCGAGTCGTTCTGAGGCGCGCTCCGGGTGGTCCGGCGGGCCTGGCCGGCGTCGGGGAGCGGGCGGGACGTCCACCCGATGATCGGCAGCTGGTTAGGGTGGAGCCATGGCAGTCGTGAAGATCAACGCGATCGACGTCCCGTCCGGCGCCGGCGAGGAGCTGGAGAAGCGGTTCGCCGCCCGGGCCGGCGCGGTGGAGCACTCCCCCGGGTTCCTCGGCTTCGAGCTGCTGCGCCCGGTCGCCGGGGAGAGCCGCTACTTCGTCTACACCCGGTGGGAGAGCGAGGAGGCGTACCAGGCGTGGGCGGCCGGCCCGGCCCGGGCCGCGCACGCCGGCGGTGCGGGCGGCGAACAGCGACGCCCGGTCTCCTCCGGCGCCACGCTGCTGGAGTTCGAGGTCGTCCAGCAGGTCACCGGCAAGGGCTGACCGCCCGGCCGGTCAGGGCTGCCGGGTCTCTGCCAGCGACGCGAAGGCGATGACGTTGTCCTCGTAGCCGGTCCGCCCGCCGACCCAGGCGCCGCCGCAGGTGATCAGCCGTAGCGCCGGCGGCCCGTCCTCGCCGTAGACCCGGTCGGCCGGCAGGTGGGACTTGTCGAAGTACTCGACCGAGTCGACGGTGAACACCGCGACCTTGCGATCCTCGCGGGTCACCTCGATCCGGTCGCCGGGCTTGAGCTTGCGCAGCTCGTAGAAGACGGCCGGGCCGCTCTTGGAGTCGACGTGCCCGACGATGATGGCGCGACCCGGCTCCCCCGGGGTCGGGCCGCGGTCGTACCAGCCGGTCTCGTGGTGCCGGTTCAGGGGCGGTACGTCGATCGACCCGTCCTTCGCCTTTCCCACCGGGGCCACCGGGGCGGTCACCTGGATGGCCGGCACCGCGAGGCTCACCGGCCGGCTGGCCGGCAACCCGCCGCCGCGCCCTGCGTCGGGCCGCTCCTGCGCGTCCGCCGGGCGTTGCTGGCCGGCCGCCCAGTCCAGCGGCCCGACGGTACGCCCGAGACCCGCGCCGGTGGCGAAGACGCCGAGCAGCACCAGGGCCGCCGCGAGCGGTACCGACCAGGGGCTGCGTGCCGAGGTACGGTCGCCGCGGGCGGCCGGTGTGGAGGCGGGTTGCGAGGCCATCGCGCCGCTCAGCCTCGGGCGGCGCCACGGGGGCGGCGGGCCGCGATGATGCCGACGGTCGCACCGGCGATGGTCAGGGCCAGGCCACCGGGTACGAGCAGGCCGGTGAGGTTGGCGCCGGCGGCGCCGCCGAAGCCGGTGTGCGGGCCAGGGCTGGGCTTCATCGACTTGACCACCTGGAGCATCGTCGAGGCGGTCGCGCCGTCCCGGCACTCCAGCTTGACCCGGTAGTTGCCCGGCCGGGTCCGCTCCCGGACCTCGGCCGAGGCGGTCAGCTCACCACGCTGGGAGTGCACCTGCACCCGGCCGAAGGCGTCGGAGACGACCGTCGCCGGGATGGAGTTGTCCCGGCAGCTGGCCCGGATGCCGACCAGATAGCCGGGCTGAACCATGCTCGGGCGCACCTCGACGAAGACCACGTTGGGCGTCGGCTGCGGCTCGGCGGCCTGCAGCGGCCAGACCTCAGCCGGCTCGCTGGGGGCCGGGGCCGCCACCGCGGGTGGCGGGGCGGCGAGCGCCGCGCCCGCCCCGAGCAGCGCCGGGCCGAGGGCACCGAACGTGATGGCCAACGCGGTGCGCTGGAGCGTGATCGACATCCTGCCCCCTTCCGGCCGCCTCGGGCAGTGCCGGGACAGCGAGCGCCGGCCTGCCGTACGGGATGAATCGTCTCACCCCCGGGCGTACATCACATCCGATACGACCGAACCGTCGCGTACGCTCGGGTCGCTGTGACCTCCACCGACCAGAACCCCGCCGTCCCGGCGGCCCCGCCGGCCGCCCGGATCCGCACCTTCCACCCCCGCCGCGGCCGGATGAGCGGCCGCCAGACGGACGCGCTGGAACGGCTCTGGCCGGAGTACGGCGTCGACATCGCCGAGCTCGACGGCCCCTTCGACCCGGCCGCGCTCTTCGGCCGGGGCGCCCCCGTGGTGCTGGAGATCGGCTCCGGCATGGGCGACGCCACGGCGGCGATGGCCGTCGCCGACCCGGGCCGGGACTACCTGGCCGTCGAGGTGCACACGCCCGGCCTCGGCAACCTGCTGGAACTGGTGGAACGGCACGGGCTGACCAACGTCCGGGTGGCCAAGGGCGACGCGCTGGACCTGGTCCGTGCCATGCCGACCGGCGCTCTGGACGCGGTGCACGTCTTCTTCCCCGACCCCTGGCCGAAGGCCCGGCACCACAAGCGGCGGATCGTCCAGCCGGAGCACGTGGCGTTGCTCCGCTCCCGCCTGCGGCCGGGTGGCATCCTGCACTGCGCCACCGACTGGGCCGAGTACGCCGAGTCGATGCGGGAGACCCTGACCGCCGACCCCGGCCTGGCGGACCCGCACCACGGTTTCGCCCCCCGACCCCCGCACCGCCCGGTCACCAAGTTCGAGCGCCGCGCCCTGACCGCCGGCCGCCCCGTCTTCGACCTCATCCACCCCCGCCACCCCTAATGGGAGGTGTCGGGTTGGCCGGGAGGCAGACTCGATGTCCGGTAGCCGCGGGCGAGTGAGCACTCCCACCCCTTGGACCGGTGAGTCCTAGGGTCAGACCGTGCCCTTGCCCGTGGTCGGGAGACAAACGGCTGATGGGATGTCGTGCCTGCCGGATTGGCGTGAGCACTGGTCCATTAGGGCGCTGGTTCTCCTGGGGCTGCTGACGGGTTTTCGGCAGGACGGAGGCGGGTGTGCTGTTCGTCGGTGACGACTGGGCGGAAGATCATCACGATGTGGAGGT